>JAYUUH010000063.1:0-2108 GCA_043754745.1 Lysobacter sp. | reverse complement strand
CGTGGACCGCGCGACCTCCGCCAACTTCGACAAGCTGATCGAAGATCTGGTGGCCCACACCAGCGCCTCGCTCGACGCGAACGAAGCTGCGGCCCAGGAAACCTCGAAAAACGCGCTACAGGGCACACTGGTCGGGCTGTTGGTCGCGCTGATCCTGTTCCTGGCCGCCTTCCTCATCATCCGTCGGGTGAACAGCGACATCCAGGGCTTGAGCAGCATGGTCGGAAAGCTCAACGCAGGCGACTTCAACGCGCGAAGCGCGGTCACCGCGAACGGCAAGGACGAGTTGAACCGTCTGGGCGCCGCGCTCAACCAACTGCTCGACGCGCGCCAGGAGGCGCTGACGTTGGCCTACAACGAAAACGAACAGCTCAACGACTCGATCACCACTATCATGATGTCGGTGGCCGAACTGTCGCAACGCAACCTCGACGTGAAAGTACCGGTGTCGGAAGACGTCACCGGCGCCGTGTCGGACGCCATCAACATGATGACCAGCTCCACCACCAAGGCGCTGCGCGAAGTCAGCGCGATTTCCACCCGGGTGTCCGAAAGCTCCGGACGCGTACGCCAGCGGGCCGATACCGTGCAGCAGCTCGCGGATGAAGCCAGCAATCAGGCGAACGCCGCTTCGGCCGAATTGAGCACGACAGCGAGCGCGCTGCAACAGATCGGCGAACAGGCGCAGAACGCGGGCCGCGAAGCGGAGCGCGCGCTGTCCAAAACCGGCGAAGCGCTGGCCGTGGTGCGCGAAACCGTCGCGGGCATCTCGCTGTCCCGCGACCAGATCCGCGAAACGGAAAAGCGCGTCAAGCGCTTGGCCGAACGTTCGCAGGAAATTTCCTCGGCGGTGAGCATCATCGGCAAGATCTCCGAGCGCACCTCGGTGCTGGCGTTGAACGCTTCGATGCAGGCGGTGGCGGCCGGCGAAGCAGGGCGCGGATTCGCGGCAGTGGCGGACGAAGTGAAGCGTCTGGCGGAAAGCGCGCGTGAAGCGACCCAGCAGATCGCAGGCCTGGTCAGCGCGATCCAGTCGGACACTACTGAAACGCTGCAGGCGATGAACGGCACGATCGCGCAGGTGGTGGACATCACCCGACTCGCCGACCGCGCGGGCACGCAGATGAACGACACCCGCGAAGCCACCGAGGCGCTCGTGAACTCGGTACGCAGCATCACCATCGCCACCCAGACCCAGGGCGAAGCCTCGCAGCGCCTGCTGGCCCGCGCCTACGATCTGATCAGCGCGTCGCAGAACACATTGGAAGAAATCGAACAGCAGCGTGGCGATACTGCGTCGCTGACCGAGTCGGCATCGGCCCTGGTGCGCACGGTTTCGGAATTCCGCCTGCCGGCCTGATCCCGGATACGGACCCGCACCGCTCACTACGCACCCGATGAGGAAATACGCCATGTCACCGCCACCCGGCAGCGAAGAAACACCTCAGGCTCTCGCGCAGTACCGCTCGCAGCTCGACACCCTGGTATCGCTGCTGCAGCTGGCCAATGCCGTGCCCGACATGGCGGACCCGATCCTGCTGGGGCAGATGGTGGAATGCCTGCAGGAAGGCGCGACCGCAGCGCCGTTGCCCGGCGTGCCCGAGCTGCTGCGCAGTTGGAAAGCCGCGCTGCACGATTTCGGCCGCCGCGGCGACAAGCTGAGCCACGACGATCTGATCCAGATGACGTTGTGGTTCGTAGGCCTGCAGGAACATGCGGCCGGCCGGCTGGGCCGCGAAGGGCGACACATGCTCGCGCAGTTGCCCGAAGCCATCGACTGGCTGCCGCGGCTTTCGCAGAGCTTCACGCTGGTCATGGCGCGACGGCTGGATGCGGGCGCGATTGCGATGGAAGCCGCCGCGCTGCCGCCCGGCATCGATGCGGATTCTATCGATGCGGATTCCGATGGCGCGCGCGATGCCGAAGCGCCTGCCGTCGATGCGATTTTTTTTGGTGCGCCTGCCTTCGACGCGCCTGCCTTCGACGCGAACGTTTTCGATGCGAATGTTTTCGATGCGCACGTCGTTGATGTGCAAGCGACGGACCTCGCCGGGGGCGCAGCAGCGGCTGTCGATGCCATCGCGGCCGATGCCGCCGCGGATGCTTTT
>JAYUUH010000062.1:0-2108 GCA_043754745.1 Lysobacter sp. | reverse complement strand
TCAGCGACAGGCCGAAGCCGTTGTAGCCGTAGATCATCCAGCCGCCGCCGGAGCTGACCGAGACCTGGTTGGTCAGCAGCCAGCCGCCGGCCACCGCGCACATCAGACCGATGAAGAACTGTCCGGTACCGCCGGGGGTGCCGCCTGCGCCTGTCATGTGTCGTGCTCGCTCGGGAAATACGGCCGGCCGCGATCATAGCGCAGGGCGTTTGCGCGCATGATCGCGGTCATCCCAGCGACCGCAGCAAGGCTTCGCGCGGCAGCTTGCCGGTGTCGTTGCGGGGCAGCGCATCGACGATGCGCAGCCGCCGCGGCAGGAAGATCGGGTCGACGCTGTGGCGCAGGGCGTCGAGGATCGTGGCGGCGTCCAGCCCGGGCGCGACCGCGAGTGCGGCGATCCGGCGCACGCCGGTGACGTCGCAGGCATCGAGCTGCAGCATCACGCCGTCGATCACGCCGGGCACCGCCAGCAGGCGGCGGGTCAGGTCGCCCAGCGAGGCACGCTTGCCGGCGATCTCCAGCAGATCAGACTGCCGGCCGCACAGCTGGAACCGGCCTTCGCCGCGCAGGTCGACCAGATCCGCCAGCGCCACCGGCGCAGGCAGGTGCGGCGCCACGACGAGCGTGCCGTCGGGCTGCGGCTGCAGCTGCACGCCGGGGAAGCACTGCCAGAAGTCGTCGCGCGCGGTGCGGCGGTGGGCGATGACGCAGGTTTCGGTGGAGCCGAACATCTCGCGCACTTCGCAGCGGAATGTCTGTTCGGCGGCGGCGGCCAGCGCCTGCGGCAGCGGCGCGGTGGCGGTGACGATGCCGGCCAGCGGCGGCAGGGCGATGCCGGATTCGACCAGCGCGCGCAGATGCACCGGGGTGGTGACCAGTAGCGCCGGCGCGGTCGCGTGGCCGAGCGCCCGGGCGACATCTTCGGGAAAGAACGGGCGTCCGCCATGCACGGCGGCCGACGCCAGCAGCGGCATCAGCACCGACAGCTCCATGCCGTACATGTGCTGCGGCGGCACCGTCGCGACGATCGGCAGCACCGTCGGCTCCTGCGACGGATGTCCGGGCCATAGATGACGCAACGCAGCGGTGTTCTGCGCGGTACTGGTGCGCAGGCTGCCCCAGGTCTTGGGATTGGGTTTCGGCGTGCCGGTGCTGCCGGAGGTGAAGCCGATCATCGCCAGCGCGCCCGTGTCGATCTCCAGCGTCGGGCCGGGATGCCTGGGCATGCGCTCGGGCAGGGCGTGCAGCTGCGGCGGCGCGGGCGAGAGCCGCACGTCGGAAATGCAGTAGCTGTCGGGATACTGCCGGCGCACGTCCTCGATCACCGCCGGGGTGCGCGAAGGCGGCAACAAATTGACCTGGCCGCGCACGGCGACGGCGCAGAACGCGACCAGGAAACGGTAGCGGTCTTCGCAGAGATTGATCGCGAACGCAGCCTGCGGCAGGCCGGCGGCGACGCCGCGGACTTCGGCGAGGAAAGTATCGAGCGAGATATGGCCGTGGCCATCGAAGGCGAAGCTGCGGCCGGCAGGGCCTTCGGCTATCGCCACCCATTGCGGCGATGGCGCCTGGGGGCCCGCCCCGGTGTCCGTGGTTTCGATCACTGCCGCCATGTCGTTGCTCGTCTCCCTCTGATTTCGCCTGGGCACCAGACCTGTGCCCGCCCCTGCCTTAGCTTACGCTGGGCGACCCGATCGCCTCAAACCGAAGCCTTACGTGAACAGTCTGAAATTCGTCCCGCCGGCGCTCGGCCCCACGCGGCCCAGCCCGGTGTCTTGCGCCTGGTGGCCCTATCGCCGTGGCGATGATGCCGAGCGCCGCATCCGCGGCTGGCTCGGCGACCTCTGGGCGCTGCCGCCGGCGGCGATGACCATCGCCCGCGACGACCACGGCCGGCCCTATCTGCAGGCCGGCGCGCATCGGGTTGATCTGAACTGGAGCCACAGCGGCGACTGGCTGATCGCGGTGTGCACCGAGCGCGCGCGGGTCGGCGTCGACACCGAATGGCTGCGGCCGCGGCCGAAGGCGCTGGCGCTCGCGCAGCGGTTCTTCGCCCCGGCGGAGGCCGCGCAGCTGGCCGCCATGGCCAACGACACGCCACGGCTGGC
>JAYUUH010000061.1:0-2109 GCA_043754745.1 Lysobacter sp. | reverse complement strand
GTCGGTGTAATCCGCACACATAGAAAGCGCTTCATCCGGCGCTTCGCGCCACCTTTCTCCCCCGCTGTGCGGAAGGCCGTAAGGCGTATACGAGTAGGGCGCATAAGCGAAGCGTCATGCGCCTTCTTTAAAGCGTCCGGCATCGTTGGGGCTCAAGGCGCATGACGCCTTCGGCTTATGCGCCCTACGAAATCCGGCTCTGGCCGAACGCCACCGGCATGGTGCCGTTGCGATCCGTGCGCGGCCAAAGCGCCCCTCATCCGGCGCTTCGCGCCACCTTCTCCCCGCTGCGCGGGGAGAAGGGAAAGCATCGTGGGCTGGATCACCCTGTCCGTGAGACCAGGAGCGGTGTGCCGTGGCGGCGGCCTGTCGATGGTCGCTATCGCATCCAGAATGGTTCGTCGCCCGGATGTACGGGCGCTTGCGGCGGGGCGACGAGCGCTGCATCGCAACGAAGAGCCCCGGCTCTCGCCCGCGGCGAGAGCCGGGCTACGACGCTGACGGCGGTCCGGTCCGTTCGCGTGCGCCCACCATGCCTTTTGACCTATGTGATTAGGTGTGGTAGTTAACTATAGTACCTATGTAGCTGGAGCCGGGGATCCGTCGCCGACGGGACGCACAGCGCAGAGGGCGGGTCGATGTCGCAGTGCGCACTTTCTTTGAAATCGGTCGGTTACCGGTATTCCGGCGGCCATCAGGCGGTGAACGGGATCGATCTGGAGCTTGGGCCGGGCATTCTGGGCCTGCTGGGCCCGAACGGCGCCGGCAAGTCCACGCTGATGCGGATGCTGGCGACGATGACCCGGCCGACCAGCGGCCGGGTGACCTGGAATGGCGAAGACTTGGCGGTGTCGCCGAATACGCTGCGCCACACGCTGGGCTATCTGCCGCAGGATTTCGGCGTGTACCCGGCGCTCAGCGCCCGCGAATTCCTGGGGTTCCTGGCCGCAGTGAAGGGCCTGTCCGGGGCGAAAGCGCGGGAGCGGGTCGACGCCTGTCTGTCGCTGGTCGGCCTGAACGACGCCGCCGACCGCCGCCTCGGCGAGTATTCCGGCGGCATGCGCCAGCGGGTCGGCATCGCCCAGGCGCTGCTCAACGACCCGACCCTGCTGATCGTGGACGAACCCACGGTGGGCCTGGACCCGGAAGAACGCATGCGGTTCCGGCACCTGCTCACCGATCTCGCCGGCGAACGGCTGGTGATCCTCTCGACCCACATCGTTTCCGATGTGGAGGCCAGCGCGACCGCGCTGGCGGTGATGAGCGCCGGCGGGCTGCGCTTCCACGGCACGCCGGATCAACTGATCGCGCGGGCCGAGGGTCATGTCTGGGACTGGACCATCGCCCCGGAGCGGCTGGTCGAGGTGCGCAAGCAGTTCGTGATGTGCGGTTCGCTGCGCCGCCCGGAGGGCATCCGCGTGCGGATACTGGCGAGCGAACGCCCGCATGCCGACGCGCAGCCGGCGACGCCGGAGCTGGAAGACGCCTACACCTGGCTGACCGGCACCGCAGCGGGCGGCAGCGCCGCCGGGGCGCATTGACATGGGCGCGTGGCAGCGTTTCTTCGCGATCCTGCAGGCCGATGTGCGCGAGCGCATGCGTACGCCGCGGTTCTGGGTGGTGCTCGCGCTAATGGCCTGGGCCACATGGTGGTGCTTCCCGCCGGTGGAATCGGGCTACAGCACGCTGTCGCTGGTCGACGGCTCGCGCGGCCGCTATTCCAGCGCGTGGGCCGGCATGGGGCTGGGGCTGATCTACAGCACCTTCCTCAACCTCGTCGGCTTCTATCTGGTGCGCGGCACGCTCACCCGCGACATCGAAACCCGCGTCTGGCAATTGCTGGTCACCACGCCGATGACCCGCGGCGGCTATCTGCTGGCGAAATGGGCCAGCCACATGGCGGTGTTCGGGATGATCGCGGCGGTCGGCATCGTCATCGCCCTGGCCGCGCAGTGGGTGCGCGCCGAAGACCAGCACATCGATCTCATCGAACTGCTCAAACCGCTGCTGCTGCTCAGCCTGCCCAGCCTCGCGCTGACCGCGATGTTCGCGATCTGGTTCGACCTGATGCCGTGGCTGCGCCGCACCGCAGGCAACGTCGTGTATTTC
>JAYUUH010000060.1:0-6199 GCA_043754745.1 Lysobacter sp. | reverse complement strand
GAACTCGGGGTTGTGGCGGGTGCTGACGCCCTCGTTGCGGAAGTTGCGGTTGATCTCGTACACGCGCTCGATGCCGCCGACGACCAGGCGCTTGAGATACAGCTCCGGCGCCACGCGCAGATAGAGTTCGAGATCGAGCGCGTTGTGATGGGTGACGAACGGCCGCGCGGCCGCGCCGCCGGCGATGTAATGCATCATCGGCGTTTCCACTTCCTGGAAGCGCCGGTCGTCGAGCCAACGCCGCAGCGCGGACACGATCAGCGAACGCTTGCGGAAGACTTCGCGCGCCTCGGGCGTGACGATCAGGTCGACGTAACGCTGGCGGTAGCGCTGTTCGACATCGCTCAGGCCGTGCCACTTGTCCGGCAGCGGACGCAGCGACTTGGTGAGCAGGCGCAGCGCAGTGGTCTTCACCGACAGTTCGCCGGTCTTGGTGCGCATCAGTGTGCCTTCCGCGCCGACAATATCGCCGACGTCCCACCCCTTAAATGCGTTGTAGGTCTCGCCCAGCGTATTCGACTGCAGGAATAACTGGATGCCGCCGGTCATGTCCTGGATCTGCGCGAACGCGGCCTTGCCCATCACCCGCTTGGCCATCAGTCTTCCGGCGACCGCGACGCGGCAGCCTTCGGTCTCCAAGGTTTCGCCGGTCCAGCGTTCGGCGTCTTCGTACGTTGTCTGGAGGTCTTGAGCGAAATGCTCGCGCTTGAAATCGTTCGGGTATGCGATGCCCTGCCCGCGCAACGCCCCGAGTTTGCCGCGCCGCTCGGCGATCAGGGCGTTCTCGTCGTGCTGCGGGGTCTGGTCGTCGGTCATGGCGGTGTCTTCTTAGGGAACTTGCGGAACGGCCTTGTGTAGGAGCGGCTTTAGCCGCGATAGGTCATGCAGGGCATGATCGCGGCTAAAGCCGCTCCTACAAAATGGTTATGTGGCGTCGGAGCGTTTCGAGCCCGCTTCCAGCCCAGATTTGAGACTGGCCTCAATGAATTCGTCGAGGTCGCCGTCGAGCACTTTCTGGGTGTCGGTGCGCTCGATGCCGGTGCGCAGATCCTTGATCCGCGACTGGTCGAGCACGTAGTTGCGGATCTGGCTGCCCCAGCCGATGTCGGACTTGGTGGCTTCCAGCGCGTCGCGCTCGGCGTTGCGCTTCTGGACTTCCAGTTCGTACAGCTTCGCCTTCAGCATCTTCATCGCCATGTCGCGGTTCTGATGCTGGCTGCGACCGTTCTGGCAGGCCGCCACGGTATTGGTCGGGATGTGGGTGATGCGCACCGCGGATTCGGTCTTGTTGACGTGCTGGCCGCCGGCGCCGGAGGAACGATAGACGTCGGTGCGCAGATCGGCCGGATTGATCTCGATGTCGATGTCGTCCTCGACTTCCGGCGACACGAACACCGAGGTGAACGAGGTGTGGCGGCGGTTGTCGGAATCGAACGGCGACTTGCGCACCAGCCGATGCACGCCGATCTCGGTCTTCAGCCAGCCGAAGGCGTAATCGCCCTCGACCTTGAACGTTGCCGACTTGATTCCGGCCACGTCGCCGGCGCTGACTTCCATCAGTTCGGCCTTCCAGCCGCGGGCTTCGCACCAGCGCAGATACATGCGCAGGAGCATTTCCGCCCAGTCCTGGGCCTCGGTGCCGCCGGCGCCTGCCTGGATGTCGACGAACGCGTTGGCCGAGTCCAGCTTGCCGGAGAACATGCGCTGGAATTCGAGCTGGTCGACCCCGCGCGCGTAGCGCTCCACGTCGGCCTGGATGGCCAGCGCGGTATCGTCGTCGTCTTCCATTTCGACCAGTTCCAGCAGTTCCTCGGCGCCAGCCAGGCCGTCCTTCAGGTCGCGGATGCCGTTGACGGTCTTGTCGAGCAGCGAGCGCTCGCGGCCCAGGGCCTGAGCGCGGTCGGAATCGTTCCAGATATCCGGATTTTCGAGTTCGCGATTGACTTCTTCCAGACGCTCGACTTTGGCGTCGTAGTCAAAGATACCCCCTCAACGAATCGAGCCGACCGCGAAGGTCGTCGATGCGCTGGCGGATCGGGTTGAGTTCGATCATGGCGTGATGTGCGGTCGCAACAAATGACCGGCGATTCTAGCAGGGCACCGCAGCATCGTCGCGCAAGCCGCGACTCAGGCCGCGCCCGCCCTTGCGCGCAACGCCTCCCGATAGCGTCGGCTGCACGGCAGGGCTTCGCCGTCGTGCAGATGCAGGCGGGCATCGCCGGTGTCGAGCGGCTCGATCGAGGCGACCCTGCCCAGATTGACGATGTAGCTGCGATGTATACGGGCGAAACGCCCGGGATCCAGCCGGGCTTCGATGCCGGCGATGGTGCTGCGCAGCGGGTAGTCGTGGCCGCGCACCCGCAGATTCACGTAGTTGCCCGAGGCCTGCAGCCATTCGATATCGCTGGCGGCGATCAGGAACTCGCGTCCGAGTTTGCGGACGAGGAAACGCGCCGGCCGGTCCACCGGCTCCAGCGGCTCGCCCTCGTCGGGACGGTCGAGCAGACTCGCTTCACCCTGCAGCCGGCGCCGGATGAAACGATAGACCTCGATCACCGAGACCATCATCGTGTAGCTGCGGACATCCTTGAGATATTCGTAGAACAGTTCGGCGGGCCACGAGCCGAAGTCGTAGCCGGTCCCCTGACTGGCGTAGGCCAATTTCCGCAGGGCGACCATGCCTGCCACGTGGATCAGCGAAAACACCAGGCTGGCGGCGACGTGCCACGGCAGGTGCCGGCGCCAGGTGTCCCAATGCAGCGGAAAGCGGCGGGTAAACCAGACCAGCCCGGGTACCAGCGCCAGCATCATCAACCCGCTGGACCACTCCCATACCGCCGGCTCCCAATCGGCGAAATCCAGCCCCACGCGACGGATATCCATCAGCACGGTGATGCTGTTGGCGATGCCGTTGATGAGGGTGAGCACCACCCAGAAGCCGATCTCCAGCGGGCGCCGCCAGCGCTGCATGATGGCCGGTGCGGCGTCGACGGTTGCATGGGTGGGCGCTGGATCCGGAGCTGTAGTCATCGGCGCATTGTAGGCAAGGCGGCGCGCATCACGTCCCAGATTCGTCCCTGGCGCCTGTCGATTCATCCCCGAAGCACCGCCGACAGGCACTTCACAGTGGCCGGCGCGCTCCGGATGCCGAGACTGGACGCTTTCCCAACGGAGACGCCAATGGAACGCCGATACGACCTGGACTGGGTGCGGGTGGCCGCCTTCTTCCTGCTGGTGCTGTACCACGTGGGCATGTACTACGTGAGCTGGGACTGGCATGTCAAAAGCCCGCATGCCGACGAGACCCTCGAACCGCTGATGCTGCTGACCTCGCCGTGGCGGCTGTCGCTGCTGTTCCTGGTGTCTGGCGTCGCCACTGCCTTCCTATTTTGCAAACGACGGGCGGGCTTCCTCGTCCAACGCAGCTGGCGCCTGCTGCTGCCGTTGATCTTCGGCATGGTGGTGATCGTGACCCCGCAGGCGTATTACGAAGTGGTCGAGAACCTGCCTGGAGGTTATCGCGACGGTTACCTGGCGTTTTGGGGCCGCTATCTGCAGGGCGACTCCACTTTCTGTCGCGACGGCGAATGCCTGGACGTGCCGACCTGGAACCATCTGTGGTTCGTCGCCTACCTGTGGGTCTACACCCTGATCGCCTGGGCGCTGCTGCGGTTCGCGCCCGGAGCGATGGCGCATGCCGGCGGTTGGCTGGAACGGCGACTCTCGGGCGTGGGCGTGCTGGTCTGGCCGGCGCTGCTGCTGGCGATCGCGCGGGTGCTGATGGTCGGCCGTTTCGAGTCGACCCATGCCCTCGTCGACGACTGGTACAACCACGCGCAATATCTGCCGCTGTTCCTGCTCGGCGTACTGGTCGCGACCCGCGACGGCGTGTGGAATGCGCTGCAGCGGATGCGTTGGCCGGCGCTGATCGTCGCGGCGATCGGCTACGTCTTCATCGTCTGGTACTTCCATGGCAGCGGCTACGACGACGAGGTCGCGCCGCCGCCGGAGGCGCTGCGCATGTTCCAGCGCGTCGTCTGGGCCGTGTTCCAGTGGACGATCATCGCCGCGATCTTCGGCTTCGTCCGCGGCATTGCATTCAGCGATTCACGCGCCCTGCGCTATCTGCGCGAAGCCGTGTTCCCGGTCTACATCCTGCACCAGACGATCATCGTGGTGCTGGCCCACAACGCGCAGCCGCTGGGCCTGCGTCCGCTGGTCGAAGGCCCGCTGCTGGTGCTGGCGACATTCGCGATCAGCTTCGCCGGTTTCGAGCTGGTGCGACGCGTACGCTGGCTGCGGCCGTTGTTCGGGTTGAAGGCGAATTCGCATGCCATCGGGAAACCTGTCGTTGCCCCTGATGGCGCAACGACAGGGTGATGGTTGACGCTCGTCACACCGGCAAACGCCGGGGCCCAGTTTTCGCAAATGAGTATGAAGATTCGTAATGGAATGCTGGGTCCCGGCGTTCGCCGGAATGACGGCTTGATGTGGCGCCGCAAGAAGGCCTCACGTTCAGCAGCGTGGTGGGTGCAGCTCACCTCACCTCGAACTCGCCCACGAACACCGTCTCGCTCTTGCCGGTCAGGCGCAGCGTCACCGTCTGATCGTTCTGGCGCTTCGTGCCCCAGCCCGTACTGAACATCATGCTCAGCGTGGTCGCGCCGGTGACGATCTGCTGGCGGTCGCCGAAGAAATTGGCTTCGACCTTGTACTTGCCGGGCTTGGCATCCTTCAGCACAAACTCCTCGGGGCCGTAGCCACCGGTGAAGTCGTCGGACAGCAAACCGCCCTGGTAGGTATTCTTGTTGCCGTAATAGCAACGCTCGCCGTTGGGATCGGTCACCCACAGATCCATGTCGCTGTTGTCGCTGTCCCAAGCCAGGACCACGCGCAAGTCCAGTGGCATGTTGCGCAGCAGGCGGCGGTCGATGAACGCGGTATCGAGGCGCTGCGGGGACGTCGCCACGACCGCGTTGAGTTCGTTGAGCGCCACCAGTTCCACTTCCGAGAAGCGGCTGTCCCACGGGCGCGCAGCGACTTCGTACAGACGCTCGATACCTTCCTGGCGTTGCCCGGATGCGGCCAGCGCCAGGCCGAGATCGCGATGGCTCTGCGGTTCCTCATCGGCGAGGCGCAGCACTTCGCGTAACACTTCGACCGCACGCGCGTAATCCTTCGCCTGCATCAGCCGGTAGCCGAGCACGCGCAACACGTGGCGGTTCTCCAGCTTGAGTTCGGCCAGATTCGACAACACCCGCAGCGCTTCGGCGCGGCGACCTTTCTGCAGCAGCAGATCGGCGACATCGAGATAGAACGCGGTGCTGTCGGCGTGGCTGTCGCGCTCGTCGAGATACAGCGGATAAAGATCTTCGGCTCTGGCGCCGCGCAGGCGGCGGGCGTACGGCGCGTCCGGCGCCCAAGCCTGCAGTTGGATGGAAACGCCCTGCCCGGCTGCAGCGCTGTCGCCTTCCCGGCCGAGGGACATCGCCGGCGATGCGTTCGCCACTTCCGCACGCGGCACTCTCGAGCCCGTGACCGCAACCGAATCGAGCGCGTCATCGGATTCGCGCTGCTGGCTTGCTTCTTCGATAAGACGCCTCGCATCCGCTTCCGCAGGCATCGGCGCGGGCGGCGGTGGCGGTGCTTGCATCGCGACCGCCCCGGTCGGTGCTTCCTGGGGCGCCAACCCTCCCCGGCTCGCACGCGATTTGTCCGACTTCGGCACGGGCGGCGCGCTTTTCGGGAAGTCGCGGCCCCACCAGGTGACGCGTTCGGCGAAACGGCTGGCGACATCTTCCAGCCGCTGGCTGCGCGACTGCTCTTTTTCCTGCGTCTGCGTGCGACGCAGCGCGGCGACCTGTTCGCTCAGCGCCGCAGGCGCGGGAATGTCGTAGCGCACATAGTCTTCCGGCGCTTCCAGCACCAGCAGCGACGTGCCCGGCGTGACGATGCCGAAACGCTGGCCGAGGCGCGCGATCTCGCCGCGATGACGCTCGGGATCGGCCGCACGGGCGGCGACCTGCCAACTGGCCCACAGCGCACCGACCCGGTTGCTCTGCGGCGTCTGGGCATCGATCGATTGCGCGAAGCTGCGGGTCTTGCCCGCTTCGCTGACGGTAACGCGCACGGTGGCGGTCGGTTCGGTCAGGCGGCCGGCCACGTGCAACAAACCACCTTCGACGTACCAGGCCTGGGG
>JAYUUH010000059.1:0-2113 GCA_043754745.1 Lysobacter sp. | reverse complement strand
CCAGTTCCTCTTTGTCTTCTTCTCGTCAGCTTCACCGTCGCCAAGCGCTGCGCAGCCGACTCTTCATCGCCTTCGCGCTGGCGCTGCCGGCGATGGCTTCCGCACAGAACCCCGTCGGCAAGGATCCCCGCCACGACGAAGCCAAGGATCTCGATCGCGTGGTCGTCACCGCCAGCCCGCTGCGCCAGACGGCGGAAGAGCTGAGCCAGCCGGTCGACGTGCTGTCGGGCGAAAAGCTCGACCAGGCCAAGTCCGCCACCCTCGGCGAGACACTGAACAAACTGCCCGGCGTGCAGTCCTCCAATTTCGGCGCTGGCGTGGGCCGGCCGATCATCCGCGGCCTCGACGGCCCGCGCGTCGGCGTGCTGTCCGGCGGCCTGAGCAGCCAGGACGTGTCCACGATCAGTCAGGACCACGCGACCGCGATCGAGCCCTTCCTGGCCGACCAGATCGAAGTGCTGAAAGGCCCGGCGACGCTGCTGTACGGCAGCGGCGCGATCGGCGGCGTAGTGAATATCGTCGACGGCCGCATCGCCGAGCGCCGCCTCGACGAAACCATCCAGGGCCGCGCCGAACTGCGCTACGACAGCGTCAACCGCGGGCGCACGGCGATGGCGCGCGTCGATGCCTCGGGCGCCGATGGCGCGCTGGTGCTGCACGCCGACGGCGTGTACCGCGACCAGGACGATTACGATACTCCCGACGGCAAGCAGCTCAACAGCTTCGTGAAAACCCGCACCGGCGCGATCGGCGCGTCTTTTATCGGCGCCGACGGTTTCATCGGCGTCTCGGCATCGCGTTACGACAACCGCTACGGCAATCCCGGCGAACCCGGCGATCCTTCGGCGGGCGAAGCCGGCGTCTCGCTGGACATGCTGCAGAACCGCTTCGAGCTGAAGACCGGCATCGATCGCGATTTCTGGATCTTCGACGGCCTGCGCGGCAGCTTCGCGAGCACGAACTATGAACACACCGAATTCGAGGGTAGCGAAGTCGGCACCGTCTTCACCAACGAAGCCAACGAAGGCCGCCTCGAACTCACCCACAAAGCCTTCGGGCACTGGACCGGCGCGGTCGGCTTCCAGGCCGGCACCCGCACCTTCGAGGCTATCGGCGAAGAAGCCTTCGTGCCGCGCACGACCACCCGTTCGCAGGGCCTGTTCTGGATGGAACACGGCCAGTGGGATGCCTTCCAGGTCGATCTCGGGGCGCGCGCAGATCGCGTGAACACCGACGCCAACGGACTGCCGGGGCGCAGCTTCACGCCGCTCAGCCTGTCGGCCGGGGCACTGTGGCGTTTCAGCGATACCTGGCGCGTGACGGCAAACCTGGACCGCGCCGAACGCGCGCCGGCAGAAGAAGAATTGTTCGCCGACGGCCCACACGTGGCCACCGCGTCGTACGAGATCGGCGATGCGACGATGCGCGAAGAACGTGCGGATCAGGTCGAACTCGGCCTCCACTACCACGGCGAGCGCTTCGAGGCGAAAGCCTCGGTCTACGCCACCCGCTTCGACGGTTTCATCTATCTCACCGATACCGGGACGTTCACGCCGCCGGAGCCGGGCGAGGATCCGCTGCCGATCCGCCAGTGGTCGCAGGCCGATGCGAAGTTCCGCGGCATCGAAGCGGAAGTCACCGCGCATCTGCTCGACAACGAAGTCGGCAAGCTCGATCTGCGCGCGTTCGGCGATCACGTGCGCGGCGAGTTGGACAGCGGAGAGAATCTTCCGCGCATCGCACCGTCGCGCTTTGGCCTGGATCTGAACTGGAATGCCGACCATTGGCGCGCCGCACTCGGCGCGACCCGGGTGATGCGTCAGGACGACGTGGCCGCAGACGAAACCGGAACCGCCGGCTACACCCTGGTCGACGCCCACTTTGCCTGGCACTGGGATACCGACGACCATGGTTGGGAACTGTTCGTCGACGCCAACAACCTCACCGATGCCGACGCCCGCGTGCATACCTCGTTCCTGAAAGACAACGTGGTGCTGCCCGGCCGCAACTTCGCGGTGGGCGTGCGCCTGTTCTTCTGATGCCGCGTTTTCCCGCAAGCGTCATGCCCCACGCATAACCCGCGCTCCACACGATCACGTTACAGACGGCGCCC
>JAYUUH010000058.1:0-2124 GCA_043754745.1 Lysobacter sp. | reverse complement strand
CCGCCGGGCGTGCCGAGCACGGCGACGCGATCCGGCGAGGTCATGAAGGTCGGCGTCATTGAACTGAGCATGCGCTTGCCCGCCTTCGGCGCGTTGGCGTCGTAGCCCATCACCCCGAATGCGTTCGGCGTGCCGGGCTTCAGCGCGAAATCGTCCATCTCGTTGTTGAGCAGCACGCCGGTGCCGGGCGGGATCAGGCCGGAACCGAACAGCAGGTTCACCGTCTGGGTACCGGCGACATAGTTGCCCTCGGCGTCGATGATCGAGAAATGCGTGGTTTCGTCGTCTTCCAGAGGCGTCTGTTCGCCGGAGAGCATATCGCTGGGCGTCGCTTTTTTCGGATTGACCGTCGAACGCTGTCCGGCGGCGTAGTCGGCGCTGGTGAGCGTGCGCACCGGCACGTCCACGAAATCCGGATCTCCGAGGTAGAACGTGCGGTCGCGGTACGCGCGGCGCATCGCTTCGACGGTGAGATGCACGCGCTCGGTCTGCGGCAGCTTCGCCAGATCCCAGGGTTCCAGCATCTGCATCATCTGCGCTAGGGCCACGCCGCCGGACGAGGGCGGCGGCGCGGTCACGATCTCCCAGCCGTCGTATTCGAAACGCAGCGGTGCGCGCTCGCGGATGCGGTAGCCGGCCAGTTCGTCGGCGGTCCACCGCCCGCCTTCGGCCTTCACGCCGGCCAGCAGTTTCTTCGCCAGCGGACCGCGATAGAAACCGTCGAAGCCCTTGTCGGCCAGCAATTCCAGCGTGCGCGCCAGATCCGGCTGCTTCAGCAGTTCGCCTTCCTTTGGCGGATCGCCATCGGCCAGGAACACGGCCTTGGTGCCCTTGTAGCGCTCCATCACCTCGCGCCGCGCGGTGTAACCATCGGCAAGACGCGCGTAGACCGGGAACCCATCGCGGGCGATGCGGATCGCGGGCGCCAGTGAAATCTTCAGCGGCAGGCGGCCGTAGCTCGTCGCCATGTGCACCAGACCCGCGGGCAGGCCGGGAATGCCCGCCGACCACGGCCCGTTGGTAGCGCGGTCGCGATTGAATTCGCCCTTGGCATCGAGATACTCCGCCTGCGTCGCTGCGGCCGGCGCGGTTTCGCGCGCATCGATGAAGATGTCCTTGCCGGTCTTCGCGTCGTGCAGCAGAAAGAAGCCGCCGCCGCCAAGGCCGGAAGAAATCGGCTCGACTACCGACAGCACCGACGACACCGCGACCGCGGCATCGAAGGCGTTGCCGCCCTGACGCAGGATGTCCATGCCGGCTTCGCTCGCGAGCGCGTGCGCGCTGGCGACCGCGGCGCCGGGCGGATGCGCGGGCCCGGCATCCGCTGCATTCTGCGCGGGCGCGGTCTGCGCGTACGCCTGCGGCGCGAAGGCGAGCGCGCAGGTCAGACCCAGCGCGAAACGAGTTCGTGAAATCTTCATGCGTCCTGCTCCTGAAGGCGCGCCAGCTTCGCCAGCAACGCCTCGTTCGACTCCGGGAATGCGGGGTCCGGATCGATGCACTCGACCGGACACACCACCACGCACTGCGGTTCGTCGTAATGGCCGACGCATTCGGTGCAGCGCGCCGGATCGATCACATAGATGGTTTCGCCCTGCGAGATCGCGCGATTCGGACAGGCCGGCTCGCACACATCGCAGTTGATGCAGAGCGCATTGATCTTCAGCGACATGCGTAACCCGGAGCGCCGTCGCGGCGCGAAAGCCGCGACGACGGATGATGCAGGCGAAGCATCGTCTCGCCGGCACAAAGCGGATCCCTCGCCTGCGCTGCGGCGCGATTCGCCTCGCAGCGGGTCACTTCGTTTCGACGAAGACGTAGGTCACGCCCGATGCCGCGGCCGCGGCCTTGACCCGCTCGTTGTCCTCGGCATCGCCGATGAAGAGCAGCTTCACGCCCTTCAGCTTGCCCGGCTTCACGTCCGTGAACGTCGCCACGACCAGATCCGCGGACTTGGCCGAAGACGGCGACGCCGACGCGTAGGCCAACAGGTTGCCGCCCAGGATGCCGCGGGAAACGTCGGACTGGGCCTTGTCCAGCAGACGGTCGTACAGCCCCTGGAAATCGGCCGAGCTTTCCGGCGGGAGCAGATAGATGAAGGGCTGGCTGGTCACGCCCTCCATG
>JAYUUH010000057.1:0-6261 GCA_043754745.1 Lysobacter sp. | reverse complement strand
GGCCTTTGCGTTCGGGGCGGGGAGGGTCATGATCGGCGGAGACCCCCATCGACGCCGCGTTCGCGGAGGCTGCCATGACACGCTCGATCCTCTTTCTTTCCTCGCTGCTGGTCGCGCTGTCGGGCGCCGGCTGCGCCAGCAATGGCGATATGCGCGATGCCGACCGCCTTGCCTTGTATCGCGCGAACGCCGGTGAGCCCGTCGACAGCATCCAGTATTTCGGCAGCTACAACGGCTGGACGCCGCTGGGCGGCGGCACCATGGCGCTGTGGACCCGGCCCAGCCAGGCCTGGCTGGTCGAGGTGTACGAGCCCTGTTCCGATCTGGACTACGCGCATACCATCGGTATCCGCAGCATCGGCGGCCGGCTCAGCGCGCGGTTCGACCGCATCCACGTCAGCAACAACGGGCTGATACCGCTGGAATGCACAATCAAGGAAATCCGGCCGCTGGACGTGAAGGCGATCCGAGTCGCTGAGAAGGACGCCCGCGCGAAGCGTCAGGTCGAAGCCGCGTCGGACGCGCCGTCTTCGGCATCGCCTCCCGCCACGCCACCCTCGGGCACATCGCCCTCGGGAACATAGCCGGCGGGAACATAGCCGGCGGGTTTCTCGGCGCCGCCGTCGAACAGGAATTTCTCCATCTCGTTCTGCAGGAACTTCCGGTGCTCTGGGTTCATGGGCGAGAGACGGTTTTCGTTGATCAGCATGGTCTGGTGCGCCAGCCACTTGGCCCAGGCGCTCTTGCCGATGCGCGCGTACACGCGCTGGCCGAGTTCGCCGGGCCAGGGCGCGAAGTCCAGGCCGTCGGTATCGCGTTGTTCGTACTCGCAGAACACGGTGCGGGGCATGGGCGGGTTTCCGGTCAGTGAGGGTCGGTCTGCAACAGCGTGCGGACCGGGGCGGGGATGCCGAGCGAGGCGTAGCTTTCGCGCGCGACCCAGCGCAGGTTGTCATCGTCGCCGATGCGCGCCTGCAGGGCCACATCGCGCCACGCCAGCGGGTGCATCAGCAGGCGGTAATGGGTGAAACCGTGGTGGATTTCGGCCAGCGCCGCGCCGCTGTCGTATTCGCCGGCGATGTGCTGCTGGAACCATGCGCGCGCGGCGTCATGATCGGCGGCTTCGGGCAGCGACCACAGCGATGCCCAGATCCCGGTCGGCGGCCGGCGCTGCAGCAGCACCCGGCCCTCGGTGTCGCGAATCAACAGCACGACGGCCTTGCGCTCCGGCAGCGGTTTCCCGGGTTTCGGCGTGGGCAGTTCGGCGACGCGGCCGTCGCGCAGCGCCACGCAGTCGCGCTGCAGCGGGCACAGCACGCAGGCGGGGTCGTGGCGAGTGCACAGGGTCGCGCCGAAATCCATCTGCGCCTGGGTGTAATCGGCCAGGCGCTCGGCCGGCAGCAGCGATCCGGCGATCGCCCAGAGTTTCTTTTCGTTCGCCGGGGTACCCGGCCAACCTTCGACACCGAACACCCGCGTCAGCACGCGTTTGACGTTGCCGTCGAGGATCGCGTGCGGGTCGCCCCACGCCTGCGACAGGATCGCGGCGGCGGTGCTGCGGCCGATGCCCGGCAGGGCGGTGAGCGCATCGATATCGCGCGGCAGCGTGCCGCCGTGCAGTTCTACGCAGCGCTTCGCGGCCGCGTGCAGGTTGCGGGCGCGGGCGTAGTAGCCCAGCCCCGACCACAGCGCCATCACGTCGTCCTGCGGCGCCGCGGCCAGCGCCGGCAGATCGGGCAGGGCGGCGAGGAAGCGTTCGAAATACGGGATCACCACCCGCACCTGGGTCTGCTGCAGCATGATTTCCGACAGCCACACCCGATACGGCGTGCGCGGATGCTGCCACGGCAGATCGTGGCGGCCGGACACGTCGAACCACGCCAGCAGGGCGGGCGCGTAGCGCTGGGTGTCGATCATGGCTGCAGTGATTCGCAAGTTGCGTTGAGCGGCAACGCCATGCTTTTCAGCCCCTTTAGACAAAGTCGGCGGGCAAGCGCGAAGCGGTTGTCCGGGGATTTGCCGGGGATGTTGCGCGCAGCTTCTGTCATGGCACATCGTCGTCATCGAAAACGACATCCACGCCCTCCAGCACCGCACCGGATATCTCCAGCTCCGGCGAACGCAGACGACCGTCCAGCGGCGGCAGTGGCGAACCGCCGACCTGGTCGATCCAGCCGAGCACGTCGTAGAGCTTGAAGCGGCCGTCGAAATCGGTGGCGTCGCGCTGCAGGCGCAGGGCCGCGACGTCCGACAGATCCGCTTGGCCGGTGTAGCGCAGCGCGAACGGCAGCGGCGAGGTCGAATTCGACACCGGGACCGGCAACGCCGGCCAGGAAGCGGGCCACTGCGGCAGCTCGCCGTCGAGTTCGATCACCAGCCGTCGGCCCAGCGCGAGCGCGCCGCGGGCGTCGAAATTCGGCATCGGCTCATCGCCGCGCAGCGCCATACCGACCGGCGCCAGCACCCAGGTGCCGGCGTCGAAACGCAGCGGACCCTGCAGACCCAGCGAAAACGGCAGCTTGGTGTCGCCGGATTCGTAGCGCGCGGCCGCGCCGAACCTGGC
Source organism: Lysobacter sp. (assembly GCA_043754745.1). Lineage (GTDB taxonomy): Bacteria > Pseudomonadota > Gammaproteobacteria > Xanthomonadales > Xanthomonadaceae > Lysobacter_I. Next base: position 3,698 of record JAYUUH010000057.1, on the reverse strand, counting down.
GGGCGTCATCGTGATCGCGTCGTCGCCCAGATGCAGTGGGCCGGAGAGCGCGATCGTCGCCGACAGCCGCCAGTCGCTGCGCTCGATCGCGAGCGTGCCGACCGCGGCGACGCCGGCATCGTTGGCCGGTCTGGTCATCGCGACCGCGAGATCGAAGGGAATCTTCATCGTTCCGCTGCCGGTCGCCGCATCGACATACCGGCCGCGGATCCGTGCCTTCGCAGGTCGCTGCGGATGCAGCGACGGTAATCGCACGTCGACGTTTTCGATCCGCCAATCGCCGTTGTCGATGCGGCCGTTCACCACGCGCAGGCCGTCGGTGAGCGTCGGGATGTTCGTGTCTTCGCCGGGCGGGCGCTGCGCCAGCCATGCCTGCAGGGCGGGCAGATCCAGCACCGGCGCATCCAGTTCGATGCGTTCGATCACCAGGTCCTTGCCGCCGTTGCGCAGGCTGGACCACGGCAGCGCCAACAGCACGCGTTCGGCGCGCAGGATCGCGGTCTTCTCGCCCGGTACGCGGACGACGATGTTCCGCGCCACCAGCTGCGGCTGGCCGCGCAGGCGCGCTTCGGCAACACCGTCGGCGGTGATCTCCAGCCCCAGCGCCTTGCCGGTTCGATCGAGAATCAGCGGGACAAGTCGTTCCGGCTGCAGCAACCAGGTCGCGGACAGCGACAGCAACAACAGCAGAACGCCGAACGCGACGAGTCCCCGGCGCCAGCGTCGTTTCCGGCGCGGCGCGGGCGCGGCGTCGGCGTCCGCCGTCACGCGAGGCGTGTCGATGGGGTGCTCATGCACCCAGCGCTTCGGGCAACAACGCGTCGACGAAGGCTTCGGCGTCGAACACGCGCAGGTCTTCGGAGCGTTCGCCGATGCCGGCGAAGCGGATCGGAATCCCGAACTCGCGGGCCAGCGCGAACACCACGCCGCCTTTGGCGGTGCCGTCGAGTTTGGTCACGACCAGCCCGGTGACGCCGGCCGCGGCGTGGAACTCGCGCAACTGCGACAGCGCGTTCTGGCCGGTGGTGCCGTCGATCACCATTAGCACTTCGTGCGGCGCGGTGTCGTCGATCTTGCCCAGCACGCGCTTGATCTTGCCGAGTTCGGCCATCAGGCCCTGCTGCGTGTGCAGCCGGCCGGCGGTGTCGGCGATCAGCACTTCGGTGCCCCGCGCTTTCGCCGCCTGCAGCGCGTCGAAGGCGACCGAGGCCGCGTCCCCGCCTTTGCCGAGCGTGTTCTGGCCCTGCGCGACCACGGCGACGCCGTTGCGCTCGCCCCAGGCCTGCAATTGCGCGACCGCGGCTGCACGGAAGGTATCGCCCGCGGCCAGCATCAGCGTGTGCCCCTCGGCCTTGAAGCGGTGCGCGAGCTTGCCGATGGTGGTGGTCTTGCCGACGCCGTTCACGCCGATAGTGAGGATCACGAAGGGTTTGGCGCTGCGGTCGATCGCCAGCGGCTTCGCCACCGGCGCCAGCATCGCGATCAGGTCCGCGCGCAGCGCGGTGAGCAACGCCTGCGCGTCGGCGAATTCACGCGCCTTCATCCGCTTGCGCAACGACTCGATCAACTGAGTGGTGGCGGTGACGCCGACGTCGGCGGTGAGCAGGGCGGTTTCGATCTCGTCCAGCAGGTCGTCGTCGAGCTTGGGATTGCGCGAGAACAGGCCGCCGAAGCTGCGGGCGATGCTGCTGTTGCGCAGCCGCTCGCGCCAGCCGGGCTTGCCGGGCGCTGCGGCGGGGGCAGTGTTGGCGTCGCCTTCGCCGGGCGGATCGGACGCGGCGGTGTGGGATTCGGTGCAGGGCGTCTCGAGCCCCAAGGGTGTTTCGATGGGAGCGCCGTCTTCGAAGGCCTCCATGATCTGGTGGGATTCGGCGGGCGTCGTGGCCTGCGTTGCCGCATCCGGTTTCTTGCGGCGGAAGAAGGGAATCATCGCGAGCGGTTGTCCTGGATCTTGCAGGGGGTCGGTATGGCGCCGGGCGTGGGGCTTCTCAAGTCGGATCCATCTGGCTAAATCGGCGTATTGCGGTGCCCGCCGGCCCGGCGACGATGTCCTGCGGGAGGGGCGCACGGATCGAAGCGGGCGGATCGAAGTGCGTCCAGTCAGCGCAAGCCGCACCGGCTGTTGGACAATGGCGGAATGTTACCACCCGCTTCCCTTGCCCCCCGATGAAGCCTGCCTCCCGATGAAACGCCCGACCGACAACGCGTCGCGCACGGCCGCGCCGAAGCCGGCCGGGGTCGTCCGCATCATCGGCGGCGACTGGCGCGGCACCCGTTTGCCGGTCGCCGAACGCGACGGCCTGCGCCCGACCGCCGACCGCGTCCGCGAAACCCTGTTCAACTGGCTGCAGCCGGTGTTGCCGGGCGCACGGGTGCTGGATCTGTTCGCTGGAACCGGCGCGCTGGGCTTGGAAGCGGTGTCGCGAGGGGCGCGCGAAGCGGTGCTGGTGGAGCGCGACCCGCAGCTCGCCGAATGCCTGCGTCAGGTCGCGGCGAAGCTGCCGGGCGGCGAGCGGGTGCAGGTGGCCTGCGTCGATGCGCTGTCCTGGCTGGGTCGGGCGCCCGGCAGCGTAGATCCGGCCGGCTTCGATATCGTCTTCGTCGATCCGCCCTTCGCCGAGGATCTGTGGCGTCCTGCGTTCGAGGGATTGCAGGGCCATGTCGCCGACGAGGCTTGGCTGTATGTGGAGTCGCCGTCGCCGGTGCAACCCGGTGCCGCGTGGCGACCGCATCGCGAAGGGCGGACCCGCGAGGTGCATTACGCCCTCTACCGGCGCGCGCCGGCGTGAGTGGGCCGGCTTCCCGAAACGTGCGACGTGGGCCGGGGCGGATTGCCGGGGTGCCGTGGCCGGTCGCCTTGAGCCGCGCGACGCGCTGTTACACTTGGGCCTGTCTCCGTTTTCGGTGATCCATCCGAATGTCCACGGCTTCCCATTCCCCCGGCACCGGTACGCCCGCAGCCAGAATCGCGGTCTACCCCGGCACCTTCGATCCGATCACCAATGGCCACCTCGATCTGGTCGAGCGTGCCGCGCCGCTGTTCGAACGCCTGATCGTGGGCGTCGCCGAAAGTCCGGGCAAGCGCCCGGCGCTGGAACTGGCGCTGCGCGTGGACCTGGCCCGCGATTCGCTGTCGCGGTTCCCGAACGTCGAGGTCCGCGGCTTCGGTTCTCTGCTGGCGCATTTCGTCAGCGAAGTGGGCGCGGGCGTGCTGCTGCGCGGCCTGCGCGCGGTCTCCGACTTCGAATACGAATTTCAGCTGGCCAGCATGAACCGCCATCTCATTCCGGATGTCGAGACGCTGTTCCTGACTCCGGCCGAGCAATACGGCTTCATCTCCTCCTCGCTGGTGCGCGAAGTGTCCCGCCTCGGCGGCGACGTTTCCGGCTTCGTGCCGCCTGCGGTGAACCGGGCGCTGCTGGCCGAATGGCAGCGCAGCCGGGATTGAGCCGGCGATGCCGTCGCCGCCGTTCGCGCCTCATCCGTTCCTACCGTTCCGCATCGTGCTCACACCTGGGATTCTCGACCTATGAACATCATCGTCCGTCTGCTGCTGATCGCCGCCCTCACCCTGCCGTTCGCGGCCTGCAAGAAAGAAGAGGAAGCCAAGAAGGAGACCGCTACCGCTCCGATGGCCGCACCCACCAATGAAGATGCCGCCGCGTGGCGCGCGTACGTCACCGACGTGGTCGGCCGCA
>JAYUUH010000056.1:0-2133 GCA_043754745.1 Lysobacter sp. | reverse complement strand
GACGCCCCAGACGAAAATCCTGTTTGCAAGCTGTCTGTTTACAGGCTGCCTGTCCACAGGCTGCGCTGGGCCCGACATCGCCGATGCGGCGACCCATTCCGGCGTCGCGAGCAGGACGCCCTGTGCGGTGTCGGACATCTGTTGTTGTTTCAAGGCCTTGATCCGCACCAGCGCTTCGGCCTGCGCGAGCCGGCCTTCGGCGACCGCGCGATAGATGGACAGCAACGAATCCTTCATGACGGCAACCCGAGTTCGACGGCATCTTCGGCAGACATATCCTTCCTGGAGATGCTCTCCAGCAACTCCCGATAGAAGGCTTCGTCGAACATCTCGGTTTCATCTGAAGCTTCGTTTATCGATGCTTCGTCGTACATCAGGGTCGCGTCCGCCATCCGTGCCTCATTCAACATTAGTGCGTCATCCGGCAATCCCATCCCATCCAGCATCCCTCCTCCGTCGAAACCCCGTGCGCCGTCCACCGCCCGCCAGCCGAAGCCGCGGATGTCGACGCAAAGCGCGCCGTCCGTGCCGAAGATGGAGACATCGCAGCTCTCCACGGCTGCATGTCCGCCGCTGCCGTCGATGGTGCCAGCCGCAGGTGTCAGCACGACGACGACTTCCGACGGGCACGGTGCGTGCAGCGTCAGCGAGCGCAGCGTGAAGGGCACCGAAGGCGCTTGCGGCAACGCCTGCAGCGACGGCAGGAAGCCGATGCACGCCTGCAGCGCGGAATCCATGATCCCGGGAGGCATGCGGTAGGCGTCGCCGGCGATGGCGGGCAGCGCGACGTCCGCTACCAGCTTTCCGCCCACCCGCGAAATCGCGCGGATGCCGCGGTGCGCGGGGCCGTAATGCAGTCCCATCCGGGCGAAGGCGGCGTAGATCTCGTCGTCGCTCCATCGCTCGCCGCGCTGTGCCGACGCCAGCAGCCCGGCGTCCGCCATGCGCTCGCCGGCCGCATCGACGAAGCGCGCTTCGCCTTGGCAGTGCAGGACACGACCGTCGCCCGAACCGCTTGCGATCTCGAAAGCAATCACGCCGTCGTCCTCGACGCCGAGATCGATCTCGACGGCCATCGGCCCGTCGACCACGATCGGCCGCCACCAGACCACATCGCGAAGCGTCAATCGTCCGTGCGATCCCGATGAGTGCGACCCCGCTTCCGCAAAGGCGTCCGGCAGCGCATCGGCGATCGCCGCCGCCGCCATTTCCAGATACGCGACGCCGGGAAGCACATGCTCGACCCGTCCTTCGCGGAAACGCACGCGGTGGTCGCGCAGGAAACTCTCGCTGCCGTCGAACGTGGATCGATAGCGCTGCTGGCGCAGAGTCGACGCGTTGACGTGCAGCAGTGGATGGATCGGCACCGCCGCGCCTTCGGCGCGCTGCGCCACCGCAGCAGTGTCGTCTTCCAGCCAGTAGTGCTCTCGCGCGAACGGATACAGCGGCAGTTCGACGCGTCGCGGACCACGGCCGGCTTCGGCCGGATGGAGTTTCGCCCACGGAAGATCGACACCGTCGACCCACAGCTCCGCGAGCTTGTCGAGTTTTCCGTCGCGCAGGCAGGTATCGATCAGCACCGCCTTCAGCTCGGCGTCCTGGCCGATGAAGGCCAGTTTGCCGGCGCGCGACAGACTGCTGCCGACGTGCATGTCCGCGGGTGTTCGCTCGGCGGCGAACGCACGCAGCCGCACTTCGAGTTCGACCAGCGAATGCGCGACCAGCGCACAGCGCTCCTCCATTGCTTCCCTGCCCACCTGCAGCGTGTAGGCGATGTCGTGCAGCGAAGGCATGGCCTGCGCGTCGTCGTCGGCGATGCGCGCCGCGAGTCGACCTGCAAGTGTGTCGGCCAGCGCGTCGGCCAGCGACTGCGCGCGCTGCCGCAGCTGCTCGGTGGTTTTGGCCGACAACGGAATCAGCGCCGGACGCGCAGAGGTCACGTCGTGCTCGGCGACGCGGCGCGTGTCGCGCGTCGGCGCTGCTTCCAGCACCAGATGCGCATTGGTGCCGCTGAAGCCGAAGGAGCTGATTACTGCCGAACGTCCGCCCTTCGCGTTCTCGGGCCACGGCTTCAGTGCGGTGTTGACCACGAACGGGCTGTCGGACAGGTCGATGTGCGGATTGAGGCGTTCG
>JAYUUH010000055.1:0-6270 GCA_043754745.1 Lysobacter sp. | reverse complement strand
GGGCAGTGCATGGATCTGGAAGGACATGGCGGCGCTCCGGTGTGTGGAGCGCGCATCGTGGCGCGGCGCGCGCGGCGACGATATCCGGATCTTGCAGTGTCAGGCCTTGGCTTTCGCAGCCTTCGCAGCCTTCGCTGCTTTTGGCTTGGCGCGGACGGACGGGTGCTTGTCCCCGCCCCGCCGGATCTCGAACAGACCGGTCGCCTCGATGAGTCCGCTGAGTTTCCCGTAGCCGTAATTGCGCGCATCGAACGGTCCGCGGTTGCGGATGTTGGTGCCGATCGCCGAGAGATTCGCCCAGCCGTCGTCTTCCTTTTCCGCTTCCACCGCGCCGCGCAGCAGTTTCACCAGCGCGGTGTCCTGGCGGAGTTTCGCGGTGGGCATCGGCGGCACGCGCTCCGAGTTTTCGGCGGCATCTGCGGTTTCGCCTGCGACTGCGGCGGCGGGCGGTTGTTCGTCGATGTAGAGAAACGTCGAACAGGCGTTGACGAAGGGTTCCGGCGTTTTCTTCTCGCCGAAACCGAACACGCGCATGTCCTGCTGGCGTAACCGCATCGCGAGCGGCGTGAAGTCGGCGTCGCTGGACACGATCGCAAAGGCGTCGAAGCGACCGCTGTGCAGCAGGTCCATCGCATCGACCACCATCGCCATGTCCGAGGCGTTCTTGCCGCTGCTGTAGGCGAACTGCTGGATCGGCTGGATCGCGTTGGGATGCAGCGCCTGCTCCCATTTCTGCAGCGTCGGGCTTTTCCAGTTGCCGTAGGCGCGACGCACGTTGGCGATGCCATGGCGGGCGAGCTCCGCCAGCACCATGTCGATCTTCGCCGCCGGCGCATTGTCGGCGTCGATCAATAGCGCGATCCGCATGCGTTCGTCCATGGCGTGCTCCCGTGAGTTCTGGCACAGCTTAGGCGCGGCCGATGCGTCGAGTCCACCGCGCATTCGCGTTGGGGTGCGCCGCATGCGAATCCGTCGCCTCGGCGGTCGTGATGGGCGTCAGTGATACGCGTCGAAGTAGCGGCTGCGGGCGGTGGCCGTTCTGCAGTCCGGTGCCCAGAGCGGTGATGGTGACCGACAGGTGGGCGAGGCCGTCGCCGGACACGTCGGTCGCGATCGGCACGACGCACTTACTGCCGCTCGGACTGCCGCCCGTTTCCAGGCTGTCCACAATCTCAGGTTTGTCGCGGATGCACGGGCAGTGTGTCCTGCACGCGCCTCAATGCGGCGCGCAGCGCGCCGACATCGCCGGTCGGCACTTCCAACCAGCCCTGCAGACCGCCGAGCCCGCAGGCCGCGGTCGCGATGACCGGAATAGCGCGTGCAATCGCGGCGATCAGCACGCGCGGCTCATGCTCGACCCACGCGGGCAGCGCCACCGCATCGCAAAACGAAAGGGCGATGTCGACGTCGTCGATCCTGTGCACTGCGATGTCGTTCCAGCGCGCAGGTTCGCCGCCGTCCCGCATTGGCAGCACGATCTCCGCGTCCATACCGCACATCGCCGCGGACAGTTCCCCCGCGCCTTTGCGCATCAGGCTCGACGCCGGGAAATAGATCCGCATCGGACCAGGACGGCGTTCGGCGCATGCGCCATGCGCGGCCGGCGATCGCCAGGGCAGCGCGTACGCCTTGGCGCCCGCCAGCGCCAGCATGCCCGCGTGCGGGCCGATCCATCGTTCGGCGCCTTGCAATGCTTCGCGCTCGCCGCGCAGAAGATCGTCATCGGCGCGGAAATCGCGCAGGCTGGGCTCATCGGGGTGGTGCGCGGCGGCGGCATCCAGTTGCGCGTGGATGCGCGCCATCGGCAGCGCCCGCATCAGGACGTGGTAGCGCCGTCCGGCCAGTGCGCCGCTGCGCCAGAGAAAGGGCAGCCATGCCTGATCGACGTACAGTTCGAGATGCTCCGGCCGCAGGCGTGCCGACGCGGCGCCTGCCGCGAGCGTCGCCATCGCCGTCGCGCGCCGCGCCGGCGGCGAACGCCGCAGACGATGCTCGATCGCGAGGATCTTCCTGCGCATGCGCAGGAGCAGCGAAGGGCGCGCGCCGATGCGTTCGCCATGCGCGACCTCCGTCGCCAGGAACCGCGCGTGCTCCGGCATCGGCGCCTGCAGGAGGATCGCGGTCCTGCCCTGCGCGTCGCGGAGCGTCGGCGCATTGCGGAAACAGTCGTCCTGGCCGCAGGTCGCGCAGTCGCCGGGCCGCTGCGCCGGCAGTGCGCCGATGGCGGGTTCGAGCGTCGCGTCGATCGTGCGTCCGGAGACCGGTGTCGCCGGCACGAAGCCGCGCAACCTGACCGTCAGCGATTCGGCGTCGAGCGCGACCTCGAAATGCAGGTCGAAGGGCGCTCGCAGCCGCAGGTCGACGTAATTCCAGAACACGGTGGCGTCGCGATCGCGCGCCGCCGCCGAGCCGGGAATGACCTGCGAATGCGCATGCCGCTCGACGATGTCCAGCCCGGCCTTCAACGCCGCGTCGTAGAGCGCATTCGACAGCTGGCAAAGACCGCCGCCGATGCTCGGGATCAGACAGCCTTCGCGCAGCTCGCGGCCGATCGCGAAGCCGCGACCGCGCGAGGGACGACCCAGTTGCGCCCAGAAACCCAGCACATCGCCGCGCGCCAGCTCGACGCCATCGAACGCGCGTCGGGCGATGCGCAGATTCTCGATCTTGCCCAGTACCAGCGTGTTTTCGGCCAGGGTTTTCTCACCGGTGTCCTTGCCCGGCCACAGCGTGGAGATCGATTCTGCGATCACCGGCGCTTCGCGCAGGCGCGAACCCGCGCGATGCCGACGATGCGCGCGATCAAAGAGATTCCTCGCGAAGCGCAGGCATCTGAAGCCGCCGGCGCGGAATTCGAACCACAGGGCCCCGAGCCGGCCGGGCAACGGTGGCGGGGGCGACATCGTCGAGCCGGGCGTTGACGGACTGGAGGTCGACATGGAGAGGGCCGTGGACGGGCGTGCAGTCTGCACAACGCCCGGATGAATGGAAATATCCCCGATGACACGTCCCGATGAGACGGCCTAATAAAAACGGCCCGGTTCCCCGGGCCGTTCGTGTTCTGCTGCGCAGTGACTGCTTACGCCGCGAACAGCGCCTTCATCTTCTTCAGCGCGTTGGCTTCGATCTGGCGGATGCGCTCGGCGGAGACGCCATATTCGTCGGCCAGTTCCTGCAGCGTGATCTTGCTCTCGGGATCCAGCCAGCGGCGCTTGACGATATCGCGCGAACGGGCGTCCAGACGCGATAGCCCTTCGCGCAGCAGATCCAGCTGGTCGGCCTCGCTGTCGGCGCTCTCGTAGGCCTGCGCCGGGTCTTCACCTTCCATCATCAGATAGGCCACCGGCGCGGGCGGGCCGTGATCCTCGTCGGCATCGTCGGGCGCATCGAAACCGATGTCGCGGCCGGAGAGGCGCGACTCCATTTCCAGCACTTCGCGCTCGGAGACGTTCAGATCCTTGGCGACCGCACGCACTTCCTCGGCGTTGAGCCAGCCCAGGCGGGTCTTGCTGCGGCGCAGGTTGAAGAACAGCTTGCGCTGCGCCTTGGTGGTCGCGACCTTCACGATGCGCCAGTTCTTGATGATGAACTCGTGCATCTCGGCGCGGATCCAGTGCACCGCGAACGACACCAGGCGCACGCCGACCGTCGGGTCGAAACGCTTCACCGCCTTCATCAGGCCGATGTTGCCTTCCTGGATCAGGTCGGCCAGCTGCAAGCCGTAGCCGTTGTAGCCGCGGGCGACGTGTACGACGAAACGCAGGTGCGAGAGCACCAGCTCGCGCGCGGCCTCGAGGTCGTTCTGTTCGAGGAAACGACGGGCGAGCGCCTGCTCGTCCTCGACGGAAAGCACCGGGATCTGGTGAACGGCGCCGACATAGGCCTCGAGCGAACCGAGTGCGGACAGGCCGCTCAAGGCCGACATCGGCAGGCTGTTCGGGATCAGGGCGGTACTGGCAGTGGTCTGGTTCATAGGTCTCGATCTTAGCAGTCGGCCGGTTGGAGTGCTAAACCTGGAAAAAGTTCCCCAGTGTTCCATTTATGGGACGGACAGCGGAGCAGTGCGTCTTCGGTGCAACAGGTGACGACATTACTGACGGCAAATACGAATTTTTCAAGCCGAGGTCTGCCACGGAAGCGCTGCCTGTCTGAAATACGCTGAGACAGCGGGTGTGGAGGCAGAGATTTCAACCTGCGTCGATGACAGTAATGAGGCGCGGGGGCCGGGGCATGTGCCAGTCGATGGTGTAAACGCAAGGCCTGGTACGCCGTTCATCGGGCGGCCCTGTTCGAAGATTGACAGGGGTGTCGGCCCTTGCTGTACTGTTATACATAGTACAGTTGATACGGAGCCATGCATGCCACGCACCAGAGCCCTGATGATCCAAATCGCCACCGGCGATTCCCGTTCCATCGGCAAGCAGATCGTGGACGGGATCCGGATGAAGATCGCGACCGGGGAGCTGGAGCCCGGCGACCAGTTGCCAAGCGTCCGCGGCCTGGCGCAGCAGCTGACCATCAATCCGAACACGGTGGCCAAGGCCTATGCCGAGTTGACGACCGAGGGCTGGCTGGATTCCCGCCAGGGCTTGGGCCTGTACGTTGCGCCGCTGCGCCAGCGGCTGAGCGATGCCGAACGCGAGCGCCGCTTCGACGATGCGGTGCAGCGTTTCGTCCACGACGTGGTGCCCCTGAACGTCACCGTCGACGAAGTGCAGGCGCGGATGAGCGCCGAATTCGACGCGCTGACGCCGCGCAAGATCGCCTGAGGCAGACGACATGTCCACGCACGACGACCACGTGATCGAAACCCACGGCCTCAGCAAACGCTACGGCCGCAAGCTCGCGCTCGATCATCTCGACCTGCACATTCCGCGCGGTCGCATCCACGCCATCGTCGGCGCCAACGGCGCCGGCAAATCCACGCTGTTCCGGATCCTGCTGGGGTTCCTCGCGCCGAGCGCCGGCCGCGCGCGCATCCTCGGCCGCGACAGCCAGCAGCTGACACCCGCGGATCGCGGCCGTATCGGTTTCGTCAATGAAGAACACACGTTGCCGGGCTGGATGCGGGTGTCGACGATCGCGCGGATGCACCATCGCGAATACCCGCGCTGGAACCAGCATGCCTACGATGAAGTGATCGGCCACTATCACGTGCTGCCGGAGCAGAAGGTCGGGCAACTCTCGCGCGGCGAGCGCGCCGGTTTCAATCTGGCGCTGGCGTTGGCGCGTTCGCCCGAATTGTTGATTCTCGACGAACCCACGCTGGGGCTTGATGTGGTCGCCAAGCGCGCGTTCCTGGAATCGCTGCTGTACAGCAACGCGGCCGACGACTGCACCGTCATCTACTGCTCGCACCAGATGGAGGAGATCGAGCGCGTCGCCGACAACCTCATCATTCTCGAACGCGGCCGGCTGATGCACATGTCTGCGCCGGAAGAGTTCTGTTCGCGCGTCAGTCATTGGGTGGCGGACATTCCGTTCAAGGGGCCGGAGCCATCGACGGTGCCCGGTTTGTTGGAACGGCAGCGTCTGGATGGTCTGCACCACTATCTGGTGCTGGACCAGGACGAAGGCTTCGCCGAATTCCTGCGCGGCGCCGGCGCGCGTTCGATCCAGAGCATGCCGGTTGGTCTTGACCGCGCGGTGAATGCGTTCCTCGCCAAGAACCACGCCGCGCCCGCGGCCGCAGCCTGAAGGAACGACGCAGATGTTCGAATTGTTCAAGGCCGAACTGCTGCGCTTCCGCCCGTGGGCGCTGGCGTTGGCGGGCGTGCATTTCATCGCGCTGGGTTTCCTGACCCGCGTGGTCGATCTGGCGCAACAACCGCTGGTGGTGCACTGGTCGTTCGGCGGCACGTATGCGGCGCTCGGCTTGTTGCTCGGGTTGTATCAGATGGGCACGTACCGCAGGCCGAGCGCGTGGCTGAACATGCTGCACCGACCGCTGTCGTCGTCGCGGATCGCGACGGCGCTGATCCTCGCGGCAGTCGCGCTGTTGGCGGTGGCGGTGGCCCTGCCGATCGGGCTGATCGCGCTGTGGCAGGGTGCGATGACGCCGCGGGTGGTCGATCTGCGTCATTGGCTGCTGGCGCTCGCCGCATTGCAGATCGCCACCGCCGGTTACCTGGTCGGCGCGTACGGCATGCTCGGCGAGCGTCGCTATTGCTTTTCCGGGTTGGTGTTCCCGATGCTGCTGCTGACTGCCGTCGCCACCGGTTTCGGCACGCTCGCGGTACAGGCACTGGCCGTGTTGTGGTTGATCGCGAT
>JAYUUH010000054.1:0-6272 GCA_043754745.1 Lysobacter sp. | reverse complement strand
CGGATTTCACCGACAGCGTGCCGCCGGGCGGCACGACTGCGATCGCGATCACGCGCTCGGTGCTGCGCTTGGCTTTCGAAATCTCGATGATCTTGTTGCCTTTGCCCTTGTCGAGTTCCGGCAGTTCGGAGATCGGGAACGCCAGCAGATGACCGGCGCTGGTAACCGCGACGATCCGGTCCGTTTCGACATTGCCCACGGCCGTCGGCTGCAGCACCGTCGATCCCGGGGTGAGCGAGAGCATCGCCTTGCCGGCCTTGTTGCGGCCGGTGAGGTTCTCGAACTTCGTGACGAAGCCGTAGCCGTGTGACGACGCCAGCACGAAGCGTGCGTCGTCGGCGCCGCTGGCCATGGTCACGAACCCTGCGCCGGGCGGCAGCGAGAAGCGCCCGCTCAGCGGTTCGCCATTGCCGCGCGCCGAGGGCAGCGAATGCGCCAGCGACGAATAACTGCGACCGGTGCTGTCGAGGAACGCGACCTGCTGCGTGCTGCGCCCGCGCACCGCGCAGAGCAGGCCGTCGCCATCGCGATAGCTCAATCCCGCCGCATCGATGTCGTGGCCCTTGGCCGCGCGAATCCAGCCTTTTTCGCTGAGCACGACCGTCATCGGTTCGCTGGGCACCAGTTCGGTTTCGTCGATGGCCTGCGCGGCGACGCGCGAGACCAGCGGCGACATGCGCGCGTCGCCGAATTTCTTCGCGTCCGCCAGCAGTTCGTCCTTCACCAGTTTCTTCAGCTTCGACTTGCTGTCGAGGATCGACATCAGTTTGTCGCGCTCGGCGGCGAGTTCGTCCTGCTCGCCGCGGATCTTCATCTCTTCCAGGCGCGCCAGCTGTTTCAGCCTGGTGTCGAGGATGTAGTCGGCCTGGTCCTCGCTCAGGTCGAAGCGGGCGATCAAGGCGGGCTTGGGCTCATCCTCGGTGCGGATGATGCGGATGACTTCATCAAGATTGAGGAACGCGACCAGCAGGCCTTCCAACAGGTGCAGCCTGCGCTCCACTTTTTCCAGCCGGTGCATCAAGCGCCGGGTCACGGTGTCGGTGCGGAACACCAGCCATTCGCTGAGCAGCATCTTCAGGTTCTTGACCTGCGGACGGCCGTCCAGGCCGATCACGTTCATGTTGACGCGATAGCTTTTTTCCAGATCGGTGGTGACGAACAGGTGGCCCATCAGCTGTTCGACATCGACGCGATTGCTGCGCGGGATCATCACGATCCGGGTCGGGTTGGCGTGGTCGGATTCGTCGCGCAGATCTTCCAGCCACGGCAGCTTCTTGGCGCGCATCTGCTGCGCGATCTGTTCGATCACCTTGCTCGGGCTGACCTGGTAGGGCAGCGCGGTGATCACGATGTTGTTCTGCTCGCGGAGATAGGTCGCGCGGGCGCGCACGCTGCCGTGGCCGGTTTCGTACATCGCCTGCAGATCGGCGACGGGCGTGATGATTTCAGCGGTGGTCGGGTAGTCCGGGCCGCGCACATGCTCGCAGAGATCGCGCACGGTGGCATCGGGATCGTCCAGCAGACGCACGCAGGCGCTGACGATCTCGTTGAGGTTGTGCGGCGGTACGTCGGTGGCCATGCCCACCGCGATGCCGGTGGTGCCGTTGAGCAGCAGATGCGGCAGCCGCGCCGGCAGCCACGTGGGTTCTTCGAGGGTGCCGTCGAAGTTCGGGTCCCAGTCGACCGTGCCGTGGCCAATTTCGCCCAGCAGGACTTCGGCGATGGGCGTGAGTTTCGATTCGGTATAGCGCATCGCCGCGAACGATTTGGGGTCGTCGCTGGAACCGAAGTTGCCCTGGCCGTCGATCAGCGGATAGCGGTAAGAGAACGGCTGCGCCATCAGCACCAGCGCTTCGTAGCAGGCGCTGTCGCCGTGCGGATGGTATTTGCCGATGACGTCGCCGACGGTGCGCGCGGATTTCTTCGGTTTGGCGCCGGCGTTCAGGCCCAGCTCGCTCATCGCGAAAATGATCCGGCGCTGCACTGGCTTCAGGCCGTCGCCGAGGAAGGGCAGGGCGCGGTCAAGAACCACGTACATCGAGTAGTCGAGATACGCGCGTTCGGCGTATTCGCGCAGCGGAATCTGTTCGAAACCGTGGAAAGCGGGGCGTGCGGTGTCGCTCATGGGGTCTGCAGAAAACGGCAAAGCGGCATTGTAAGCGTCTTGGCCGCGTTACCGGGATTCGGTATTGCGGTCGCCCCCGCGCCGGCGCCTGGAATTTCGTCGCTGCCGCGATCCAGGTGGTCCCAGCCGTGACATCAGCGTGTCGTCAATAGATATCCCGGCGATAGCGTCCTTCGATGCGCATGCGCTCGACCTGCGCATCGCCGAGGATCTCGCACAGCGCGGCGTCCACGCCCGGTGCCATGCCGGCGAGGCTGCCGCAGACCAGCACGCACGCGTCTTCCCCGGTCCATGCGCGCAGCTCGTCCGCGGCGTTATCCAGCAGGTCCTGCACGTACTGCGGTTTCGACAGATCGAGCGGAGACCTCTCGAGCGCGCGCGCGTCGCGCGAAAAGGCGAGATCCAGCCGCGCCAGCCAGCCGTCCCGCTGCCATGCGCGGATATCGTCCTCGTAGAAGAAGTCCTTCGCCTGCTCGCGTTCGCCGAACAGCAGCCAGTTGCGGCGTGCGCCGGCTTCGATGCGTGCACGCAGATGCGCGCGCAGTCCGGCGATGCCGGTACCGTTGCCGATCAGGATCAGTGGCCGTTCGGCGGCGGGCAGGTGGAAGCCGGGATTGCTGCGGATGCGCAGTCGGATCCGTTCGCCGGGCGCGGCGGATTCGCACAGCCAGCCGCTGCCCAGCCCGGGCGTGCCGTCCGGTCGCGTCATCCGCCGGACCAGCAGTTGCAGGTGGCCATCGGCGGGAATCGAGGCGATGGAATATTCGCGGTGCGGCAGGGGTTTCAGCCGCACCGCGATTCCGGCCGCGTCCAAGCCGGCGATGTCTTGCTGGGCAGGCCACTGCGAGCACGCCAACCGTGCGGTGAAGGTCTGCGGTTCAGTGTCGTCCGGATCGCCATCGACCCGGATCTCGCCATCCAGACCGTGTTCCTGCAGCCAGGCGTCCACCGCCGATGCGGCATGGCACGGTCCGATCTCGGCGATGTCGCCGGCGGTCCAGTCCGGCAGCGCGTCGCCGATCGGCTGCAGGGCGAGATGGAAGACCGGTCCGCCGAGGCTGCCGGGGTTCAGCAGCGCGCGTTCGTCGAGGCGCCAGGCGTCGTAATGCGGTGGCGTCCAGTCGGGCAGATCGGTGACGCCCGCGAGCTGCCCGAGGCCGTGCTGCCAGTGCCGCAGCGCGCTGTCGTCGGCGTTGTCCACTTCAACCAGATCGAAGATCGGCTTGGCGCCGCGACCGCGCAGCCATTCGTCCAGCGTGTGGCCGAAAGCGCAGAAATGCCTGTATTCTCGATCGCCGAGGGCCAACAGCGCGTACTGCAGGTGGTTGAGTCGCGCCGAAGCCGCGCCCGTCGACGCTGCACTCATGACATCGCGCACGAAACGCAGCGCCGGATCCGGCGGATCGCCTTCGCCGGTGGTGCTGACGACGAACAGCGCACGGTCTGTGCGGGCCAGCGTCGCCGCGTTGAGCCGATCGATCGCGCACAGCCGCACCGCGGCACCGCTGGCGCGCAGGCTGTCGGCGCTCATTTCGGCGAGGCGCTGGGCGAACCCGGTCTGGCTGGCATGCACCACCAGTACCGTCGATGCGTTTTCGCCATCCGCGGACACGGCGTCGCGCTCGCCGCGCGAACGCGGGCGCCACAGCAGCGCTGCGCAGGCGCCGATGTAGACGAAAGCGACGACCAGCGCCGACAGGCTACGATCGCGGGGCGCTGCGCCTGTCGGCCAGCCATCGTCGTGCAGGCCGAACAGCAGCCATGCCAGTGCAGCCAGCGTCAGCAACACCAGTGCATTGCCGAGCCGCTGCCGGGCTTCCGGCCGCATTCGAATCGTCATGCGTCGGCCACTGTGCTCAGTTCGGCGAAGCGCGGCGTCAGCCGTTCGCGCAGGCCATCGTCGCCGCGCAGCAGGAAGCGCGCGGCGAGGCCGTGTCGCGTCGCGAACGCATGGCCCGCGTCCGCGCCCATCACTGTGAGCGCGGTGGCCAAGGCGTCCGCACGCATCGCGCGGTCGGCGATCACGGTCACGCCGGCGGGCGCATGGCGCACCGGGCGGCCGGTGCGCGGGTCGAAGGTGTGCGAATGCCGTTCGTCGTCCTGCTCGAACGCATGCCAGCGGTCGCCGGACGTCGCGACCGCGAGCCCTTCGAGCGCTACCACGTGCATCCGTGCACCATCTTCGCCATCGGCGGCGGTCGCGGCGTCGCCATCTTCGGCCGCGGCTTCCACTAGCACGCGCCACGATGTGCCGTCGGGCTTGCGGCCGTAGCCGTAGAGTTCGCCGCCGACTTCGACCAGCGCGCTGGCGATGCCATAAGCGCGCAGATGCGCGGCGACGAAGTCGGCGCCGTAGCCTTTTGCGATTGCGGACAGATCCAGCACGACGCCGCCCGGCTGCAACAGCTGCGGCGGCTCGTGTTCAAGTACGAGCCGGCGCCAACCTGAAACCGCGCGAACGGTATCTATCGTCGCCGCGTCCGGCACTTGCCGCGGTCGTTGGGCCGGTCCGAATCCCCAGGCATCGACCACAGCGCCGAGGGTCGGGTCGTAAGCGCCGTCGCTGGCTTCGGCGATCTCCAGCGCACAGCGCAGCACGGTATGGAATTCCGCCGGCAGCGGATGCACGCTGCCGGCCGCGCTGCGGTTGTAGCGGCTGATGTCGCTATCGCCGCGCCAGGTGCTCATCTGTGCGACCACGCTGTCCAGCGCCGACTGCACGACGCCGTGCAGCGCATGCAGGTCGGCGCGCGGCGCGCACGCCGCCTTCACCGACCAGGTGGTGCCCATCGTCGCCCCGCCGAGGGTGGCGATGCCCAGTGCTTTGCATTGAAAATCCGCTTGCATCGTCGTCGTGCGCTCGCGATCCTGTCGACGCTTGCGCTTACTGCGGCAGCACCTCGAAGGTGGCGACATAGCTCAGGCGACGCGTCCTGGCCTGCGTCACGCTGGTCTTGTCGTCTTCGCTGGCGACTTCCAGCCAGTACATGCCGGCTTCGGGCCAGGTCACGTCGAACTTGCCGTCGGCGCCGGTCTTCACCGTGATTTCGTTCTGCGCGTTGCGATAGCGGGTGCCGCCGCGCACGATCTCGATACCGAGACCGGCCGCGGGCTTGCCGTCGATGTTCAGCGCGAAGGTCGCGGCTTCGCCGGCGAACAGATCGTTCGGATGGGTGAGCGCCACCAGCTCCAGGCCTTCGCCGGACGGCTTCAGCGCGGTGGCGTTGGGGGCGCCGCGGGTCACGAAGGTTTCGACCCGGCCCAGCGACTGCGAGACCTGCAGGTTCTTCGCGTCCTGCGGTACTTCGGTCGCGAATTTGGCGGCGGTGCCGCGCCAACGCTTGGGCTTGCCGTCCGCATCTTCCCAACTGGCCGACAGGCCGCTGTTTAGCATCGCGATGCGATAGGTGCCCGACTGCTTCAATTCGAGATCGAACACGCTGCGGAATTTGCCGGTGGCGCCGTTAGCGCTTTCCGCGCGGCTGCCATCCGGCGCGGTGATCGCCAGGCGTTCCAGCGCCAGCGGCACATGGTTAAAATAGAACAGGTCGTTGGAAACCGCGGCGTCCACCGTCACCCAGGCGTTCTCGCCGGCGACGACGGTCTGCGAAGGCAGCAGCCAGGCCTTGTGGGCGGACGCGGCGAACGGAATGGCGGCGGCGAGCGCCAGCGCAAGCATCGGTCTGGATTTCATCGGGAATTCCTGCGGTCTATGGAAAGAGATGAGGGAAAGTCAGGGCTTGACGGTCAGCGCGATCGCGCCCAGTTCGCTGCTGCCCTGCGCGCTGCCTTTCTGCGCGGCGGGCTTGGCAGCCCAGCGGAAGGGGATCTTCAGCAACTCGCGGCCGCCCACTTCTCGCGCGGCTTCCACCACGAGGGTGTATTCGCCCGCGGCCAGACCGGCGAGCTGCGGCTGGCGGTCGTTGAACGCGAGCAGGTGTTTGCCGGCCGGCCTGGTCGGCCCGGTCACGCCGTCCACCGGCACTTTCAGCGAGCGACCGCCCTTGCGCCACCACTGGCGCAGGTCCGGCAGCCATTTGGTGCCGTGGCCTTCGCTGTTGCTGCGCTGCTGATACCAGACCGAAAGATTAGCCGCGACCTTCTGATCCGCGCCTTCGATCCACACCGCGACGTAGGGACGATGGTA
>JAYUUH010000053.1:0-6273 GCA_043754745.1 Lysobacter sp. | reverse complement strand
CGATGAAGGTTCCAGGCGGACTCGCATCAGGGGCCGCGTCTACGGCGACTACGACATCGAACCCGACGAGACATTTTTAATGAACCTGCTGAATCCCGATGGCGCGACCATCGGTGACGGGCAGGCCGTGGCCACCATTCTCGACGAAGACAGCATCCCAAGAAGACTCTCCATCGACGATGCCGTGGCCGCCGAAGGCGATGCTCTGCATTTTTCGATCATGCTCGATGAGGCCGCCCGACCGGGTGGCGCGTCTTTCGATGTGACCCTCTCCGACGGCACCGCGATCGGTGGTGTGGACTATCAGGCTTTGCCGACGACGCGCATCACGATTCCGCAGGGAGAACGACAGGCCGATGTCTTCGTCGCATCGCTGGCTGACGATCTTGCCGAAGGTGAAGAGTCGTTGCGTTTCGACATTGATAACGTGAGCGGCGCCGAGCCCGGCGCGCTGGAGGCGTCTGGAACGATCACCGACATCGCAGCCAACCGTCCGACCATCGACATCGAAGACGCCCAGATCATAGAGGGCGATTCCGGCGTCACGCCGATGGCCTACAGGGTCACGCTGAGCGAGCCGGCTGCGCAGACCGTTTCCGTGGACTATCGGGCTTCGTCCGAAGAAGATATTGGAGCGTTCACAGGGCGCGTGATTTTCCGCCCGGGTGAAACCGTAAAGTTCGCGACCGTACCGGTCGCCGGCGACACGCGAGTGGAGCCCGATCTGCACATCAGTGTGGAACTATTCGATGCGGTCAACGCGGATATAGGCAGCAATTATGCAAGCGGCACTGTCTACAATGACGACACCGACCTCGCGCTCTTGCCGACCTCACTGCCGGATGCCCATTTCGGCGATCGATACGATCAAGGACTGATCCCAACCGGCGGTCGTGCACCTTACAGCATGGCGATCACAGCCGGCGCGCTGCCTGCAGGCATGCAGTTGGTCCTCTTCGATGGCATATATTACGTGGTCGATACGCCCACTTCGGCGGGCAGATACAACTTCACGGTGACGGTTACCGACAGCAGTGACGGCCCCGCCGGCCCGTTTTCGATCAGTCACGACTACACGATCTTTGTCGCCACCCCGGTGCTCGCGTTGCCGCCGACGACACTGCCGTCAGCGACGTTCGATAGTGGTTATTACAACGTGTCGCTCAACCCCGCGACCGGCGGCACAGCGCCTTACCGTTACGCGGTCACGGCCGGCGCACTGCCGTCGGGGCTGAGCCTCGGCGACTCCGGCATCATCAGCGGTAGTTCGGTGGGTTCGGGCACGTTCGAATTCACGGTGACCGCGACCGACAGCAGCGTCGGCGACGGGCCCTACAGCGTGAGTCGCGCCTACACCCTGGTCGCGGAGCCGCCGGAACTGGAGATAGGCACGCTCTTCGGGTTGGAGGGAACCGCGGGCTCGGAGTTCGACGAAGCGATCTTCGTGTACGGCGGTACCGAGCCTTACAGCGTTGCGTTGAGCGCCGGTAGATTGCCGACCGGGTTGTCATTGACCGCGGATTACAGGATCAGCGGCACGCCGACCGAAGCGGGCAGTTTCCCGATCACGCTGACGGCGACCGACAGCACCCAGATCGTGCCCGCGACCGTCAGCGCCGATTTCGTGGTCACCATCGCTCCGCCGGAGTTGAGGGTGTCGACCTATGGGCTGGACGGGGTATTGAACATGCCTTTTTCCGACCGGGTCATTGCCGAGGGAGGCATTGCGCCCTATCGATTCACACTCAGCGGCGCGCTGGCTCGCGGTCTGCGCCTGGACCCGGACACCGGCGTCATCGATGGCACGCCTACCGAAGTGGGCGAGTTCAACGTCAGCATTACCGTAGTCGACAGCACCACCGGCATCCCGGGCACGCTCACCAGTCCCTACGGGCTGACGATCAACGGCCCGACACTGAATCTGACGCCGGCGGCCGGTGGATTGCCCCCCGGCACCGCAGGCGTGGGGTATCGACAAGCCTTCATCGCGTCGGGCGGCATCGGGCCGTATCGCTACAGCATCCAACAGGGAAGCGGCCTGCCGCCGGAGCTGCGGTTCGATGCGTCCGGCCAGTTGAGCGGCACACCGACCGCGGCGGGAACATACGCGTTCAGCGTCACCGCGGTCGACGAGACCGACTCAGGTGTGGGCCCGGTGACGCATGCCTACCAGCTGACCATCCTGGCGCCCGAGATCAGGGTCGTTCCGCCGAGCCTGCCCAACGCCACGCGCGCGCTGCCTTACAGCCAGACGCTGGTCGCGAGCGGCGGTACCGCACCCTATGGGTTCTCGATCACCTACGGCGTTTTGCCGCAGGGGCTCGTGCTGACGCGGGCCGGCGTGCTGGCGGGCACCCCGACCACCGCAGGCAATACCATGTTCGTCGTGTCTGCGACCGATGCCCTTGGGTTCACGGGCGGAACCATCTACGAAATGAGGGTGGTCGAAATACCGCCGCAGGCCATCAACGACACCGCGACCGCCATCGCCGGTACGCCGGTGAATATCGCGGTCACCGCGAACGACGCTGGCCCGTTCGCGTCCATCGCGATCGCGACTGCGCCCGTCAGCGGTACTGCGGTGGTGTCGGGCTTCGACGTGGTCTACACCGCGAACCCGGACTTCGTGGGCACGGACACCTTCACCTATGCGCTCACCGGTCCGGGCGGCAGTGCGCAGGCCACGGTGACGGTGACCGTGGGCGCGATTCCGGTCGCCCGCTCGCGCAGCCTGCATGCGGTCGCGGGCGTGCCGATCGATGTCGACGTGACCGAAGACGCAACCGGCGGCCCGTTCACGGCGGCGACGCTGATCACGATCGTTCCGGCGAACTCGGGTACCGCGGATATCGTGCAGGTGGGCAGCGGCGCGAACGCACGTTACGTCATGACCTATTTTCCGCTGCCTGATTACGCGGGCGCCGCAGCGGTGACCTTCACCCTCGACAACGGCTTCGCGACCTCGGCGGTGACGACGATCGCGTTCGATATCGCCCCGCGTCCCGACCCGCCGATCACGCCTCCCGAAGTCGCTGCGGCGCTCGGCGTACAGACGGAAGTGGAGCAGAGTGTCGATCCCACCTCGACCGCCTCGGCCCCGACCGCCCGGTCGCGCTCGGTGGATACGCTTGCGGGCGTGCCGGTCGACGTCGAACTCACCGAAGGTGCGACCGGCGGCCCGTTCACGTCGGCGACGCTGGTTGAGTTGACGCCTGCAAGTTCGGGCACCGCCTCCATCGTGCAAGTGGGTAGCGACGCCAGTGTGCGCTACAGGCTGACGTACACCCCGAAGGCCGGCTACTCAGGCCCTGTGACCGCGACGTTCACGCTCGGCAACGGGTTTTCGACCTCGGCGGTGGCGACGATCGCTATCAAGGTCGCGCCGCGCCCGGATCCGTCTGACGATGCGGAATCGCGCGGACTGCTGAGTGCCCAGGTCGAATCCGCGCAGCGTTTCGCCACCACCCAAGCCAGCAACTTCCATCAGCGCATGGAGCGCATGCATGGCGCGGGCGAGGGCAAGGGTTTCTCGAACGGTCTGAGTGCGGCGACCCAGACGTATTGCCCGCATGAAGTCGGAGCGATGCCCGGCCGCCGCTGCGAACGTCGCGCGGGCGATACCGGATCGGCCGACATGCCGCAGGCGCGCCGGAAGGACAGCAACGCCGCGTTCGGCGTCTGGACCAGCGGCATGATCCGTTCGGGCAACCAGGATGGCCGCAACGGCGACGCCAACGTCGATTTCGAGACCGATGGCGTCAGCGTGGGCGTGGACTATCGGCTCAACGATGCGTTCGCGTTCGGCGGCGGCCTGGGCTACGGCCGCGACGAAAGCGATATCGGCGACAGCGGCAGCCGCGGCGAAGCGGATGCGTTCACGCTGGCGCTTTATGCCAGCTACAGCCCGGGCGACCGCTGGTTCGTGGACATGCTGCTGGGCTACCAGTCGCTGGGCTACGACCTGCGCCGCCACATCGCGGCCAACGACAGCATCATCGACGGCAGTCGCGACGGCGCGCAGTGGTTCGGCTCGGTGTCCGCCGGCGCGGACATGCAGCGCGGGAACTGGCAGTTCACGCCATACGCGCGGATGGATGTCGCGCGGGCGACGCTGGACGGTTATTCCGAAACCGGCGATCCGCTTTACGCACTGGCCTATGGCGACCTGGACGTGGACACCGCGACCGGCAATGCGGGCCTGCGCATCGAGTACCGCCGCGAAACGGACTGGGGCGCGTTCTCGCCGCAGTGGCGGCTGGAATACCAGCGCGACTTCAAGGGCAACGGCGCACAGGCGATGCAGTACGCCGATGCGCCTTCCGGCCCGTTCTATCGCATGCGATCGAGCGATTTCGACCGAAGCCGTCTGATGCTGGGCGCAGGCCTGTCGTTCAGCGCCGACAACGACTGGTCGTTCAAGCTCGACTATCGCGGTCTCATCGGCAGCGGCGCGGACCGCGATCACGGCCTGCAGTTCGAGATCGGGAAGCGCTACTGATCGGGTGACCGCATCGCGGCTGGGCCCGGCGGCGTCCCGCGAGGACGCCGGGTAGGGCATGCGCTCGATTGTCCCGCCTGGGGGGATGGTTCAGCCCACTAAAACGGGCTGCCGGCGGCGAAGCGCGGACCGTACACTGCGGTCCCCGCAACGGAGCACCGCCGCATGAGCCTCGCCATCCACGACGACATCGTTCCCGCCCTCGCACGCGCGCTCACCCAACTGCGGCATGTCCTGCAGAAGGGCCAGGCCCACGCCGAAGCGAACGGCTGGGATCCCGCGGTCCTGCTCGGCATGCGGCTCGCGCCGGACATGCTTCCGCTGACGCGCCAGGTGCAGATCGCTACCGACATCGCCAAGTTCGCCGCCTCGCGCCTCACCGGTACCGATGCGCCGAAGTTCGAGGACACCGAAACCACGTTCGCCGAACTCGACGCGCGCGTGCAGCGGGCCATCGACTATCTCGCCAGCGTTCCCGCGGCGGCGTTCGAAGGCGCCGAAGACCGCGCGGTGACGATGCCCACGCGCGCGAACGGCGACCTGCACTTCGACGGCCGCGGCTACCTGCTCTCATTCGTCGTGCCGAACGTCTATTTCCACTGCACCATGACCTACGCGCTGCTGCGCCATGCCGGCGTGCCGCTGGGCAAGATGGATTTCGTCGGACCCATCGGCCAGCGCTGAGCAGCGCCGCATCCCTTCGTGGGAGGGCCTTCAGGCCGGCCCAAGCGACGCTTGATCGACGACGACATTCGAGCCGTGCCCACGGCTGGTGGAAATGAAAACGGGTGGATACATTCCACCAGCCGCTGGCGCGGCGGCGTCCTCGTCGTATCCATGGCGCTGCCGGGGCCGAGCTGAAGCCCGTCCTATGCAAGCACGGCCACCGATTCAAACATACGCGTCTGCGGCATCATGACGAACCGATGCCCACCGCCTCCGCCCGCTTCCACCTGATCTACGGCAACCGCCTCGACCGCCTGGCGGCGCATCTGGGCGCGCGGCTGGCCACGCCGGCCGTGGCCGATTCGCTCGCGGCGGACGTCGTGCTGATCCCGCAGCCCGCGCTGCGCCACTGGCTGCAGCAGGCGCTGGCCGAACGCTACGGCATCGCCGCCAACCTCGATCTCTGCACGCCGTCGGAATTCGTCTGGCGGCTGCTGCGCGCCGCGCGGCCGGAACTGCCGGACGCTTCGCCCTGGGATCGCGAACGCCTGCGCTGGCAGCTCTACGCGCTGCTCGGCGACAGCGCCGCGACCCTGCCGCCGCCGGTGCGCCGGCATCTGCAGCGGGCCGCGATCGACGACCCCGGTGGTGACGGGCAACGCGCTTCGACCGGCGACGCGATGGCTCGCTACGCACTCGCCGATGCGCTGGCCGCCGCATATGACCGCTACCAGGCCTATCGCCCCGACTGGCTGCGCGACTGGGAGCGCAACGTCCCCGCCAGTCGCGACGACTGGCAGGCGCAGCTGTGGCGCAACCTGCGCCAGCGCCTCCGGGGGTCCCCGCACCGCGCCGCGCTGCTCGACGAGTGGCTCACGCGCCACGATCGCGAGGCCGAAGGCTTCGAAGGCGTCGCCCCGCCGGGCCTGCCGCCGCGCGTCGCCGCGTTCGGCACCATCCACATCTCGCCCGATGTGTTGCACATGCTGGCGGTGGTGGGGCAGTGGATCGAACTCGATTTCTACCTGCCGATGCCTTCGGCCGAATACTGGGGCGATGTCGAATCGCTGCGCGAGCGCGTGCGCCGCGACGGCGTCGCCTCGCTGTCG
>JAYUUH010000052.1:0-6273 GCA_043754745.1 Lysobacter sp. | reverse complement strand
CGTAGCGGACGCCGAAGCGACCTCCACTCCTTTGCCTGACGAAACCGCAGTTGCCGAGGCGACGATCCCGGTCGCCGCGCACGGACGCTGGGGTCTGGACCACGATACCGCCGTGGCGGTGCAGCACCGCCAGCAGCATCGCGAGGCGGTTCTGTTCGAGGCCCACCGCGACGCGGCGCGGATTCGAAAGCGGCGATGAATCGACCAGCGCCTGTACTTCCACCAGCAGCGGCCGCGTGCCCTCGCGGGTGACCATCACGCAGCTGCCCGGCTGCGGCGTGCTGCCGCCGGACAGGAAGATCGCCGAAGGGTTCGGCACTTCGCGCAGGCCCTTATCGCTCATTGCGAACACGCCCAACTCGTTGACCGCGCCGAAACGGTTTTTGAACGCGCGCAGCACCCGGAAGCGGCTGCCGCTGTCGCCTTCGAAATACAGCACCGCATCGACCATGTGCTCGAGCACGCGCGGGCCGGCGATACCACCCTCTTTGGTGACATGACCGACCAGAAAAATCGCGGTACCGGTTTCCTTCGCATAGCGCACGAGCCGCGCTGCGCTTTCGCGGACCTGGCTGACCGAGCCCGGCGCAGCGGTCAGCGATTCGGTCCACAGCGTCTGCACCGAGTCGGCGACCAGCAGTTTCGGCCGCATCTGCGAGGCCTGTTCGAGGATGCGCTCGACGCCGGTTTCGGCCAGTGCGCTCAAGCCATCGAGCGGCAGGCCGAGCCGCGACGCGCGGCCCGCCACCTGCGCAAGCGATTCCTCGCCGGTGACGTACAGCGCCGGCAACCGGCCGGCCATGCTCGCCAGCGCCTGCAGCAGCAGCGTGGACTTGCCGATGCCCGGATCGCCGCCGATCAGGATCACCGCGCCTTCGACCAGACCGCCGCCGAGCACGCGGTCGAACTCACTGATACCGGTGCTGGTGCGCGCATCCTCGTGATGCAGCACGTCCTTCAGCGGCGTGACCTTGGGCGGATCGACCTTGCCGGCCCAACTGCTGCGCCGCGCGGCGGGCGATGCCGCAGACGCTGCGGATTCCAACACGATCTGGGTCAGCGAATTCCACGCCCCGCATTCGCCGCACTGCCCCTGCCACTTGTTGGACTCGGCGCCGCATTCGCCGCAGACAAAAGCGGTACGGGCTTTGGGGGAAGTTTTGCTCATCGGAATGCTCGTGCGGTGCGAGCACGTACTGTAGCCGTCCGTGGTCGCAGGCGGCGAGACGCCCGCGCGTTCAATGCGCCTCGCGTGCCTGCAACATCGCTGTGCCCCGCCACGCCCAGACCATTGTCGGCAGACTGAGCAGGCCGACGCCCATGAAGACTTCGCGCAGGTTCACCGCGAACCTGAGGTGATCGGGCCATCGCGCGATCAGCATCGGCCAGACCGCAAGCCACAGCAGCCGCGGCACTTCGATCGCCAGCGCCCACGCCCGGCCTTCGAGCAGCAGGCCCAGCGACATCAGTCCGGTCAGCAGGAAACCGGCGTACATCGCACTCGCCCAGGCGTTCTGCGACGACGCAGTCCCAAGGAAATCCACGCCAAGCGCCAACAGCAGCAGGAAGTGCAACAGACAGTAGATCCGCATCGGCAGCGACAGCGGCGGATCGTATTCGGCGCGGGCGATGTCGAACGCCGGTTTCGGAAAACGCTCCGCCACATCCGCGGGCCGCCAGCCGGGCCGCGCGATCCACACCCGCAGCTTGTCGCGCCAGCGCCGCGCACGCCATGCGTCGTTCGCCAGCGCCCAGTACACCTCCACGTTTGCCCACAGCGGGTTCCAGCTGCGCAGCGGCGCGCGGGTGCCGAATACCGGAGGCTCCGACGGGTCTTCTTCGGTGAATGTGCCGAACAGACGATCCCATACGATCAACAGGCCGCCGTAGTTCCTGTCGAGGTAACGGTCGTTGACCGCGTGGTGCACGCGATGATTCGACGGCGAAGCGAACACGCGGTCGAACCAACCCAGCTTCGGCACCAATTCGGTGTGGATCCAGTATTGGTAGATCAGATCGATCACCGCCACCACCGCGAACACTTCCACCGGATAACCCAGCACCGCCATCGGCAGGTAGAACACCCAGCCGAGCAGCGCGCCGCTGCTGGTCTGCCGCAGCGCGGTGCTGAGGTTGTAGCGCTCGCTCTGGTGATGCACCGCATGCGCAGCCCACAGCACGCCGACTTCGTGCCCGCAGCGATGCAGCCAGTAGTAGCAGAAGTCGTACACAAGCAGCCCGCTGATCCATACCCAGACGCTGTCGGCGGGCAGCGCGAACAGCGCCACGCGCTCGACGACCCAGGCGTACACGCCGATGGTCAGCAGTTTGGTGAACACGCCGACGATCTGCGAGAAGGTGCCCAGGCCGATGCTGTTGATCGCGTCGTTGAGCCGATACACCCTGCGGCGCATCAGCCGCGCCGCCACCAGTTCCACTGCCATCAGCGCGAAGAACGCGGGGATGGCGACCATCATGATTTGTTCCGCGCTGGGCATGGCTCAACCGCTCCGCACCGACCGCGCGATGCACCACTGCGCGGCGTAATACGTCCCCAGCACCAGCAGCGCCGGCGCCGGCACACCGCCGGCGAAACGATCCCAAGCCAGCAGGCTGTCGCTGACCATGAACAACACCGCGCCGATCGCCGCCTGGCGCGCACTGCGCGGCAGCGCCTGTGCGACCGCAGGCGTCCACGCCCGCGCCAGCGCGAAAGCCGCCATCGTCGCCAGCACCACGACATACGCCAACACCGGAACCTTCAGCGCCGCGTCCACCCGCGGCAGCAGCCCGGCAAGGTTGCCGCCCGCAACCACCGCGACCACCACGAACCCCACCTCCCTCGCCTTCCCACTCGACCCGGGCGCGAACGCGACGATGTAGCAGACATGCGCCAGCAGGAACGCGACCAGCCCCGGCACGAAGCGATCGCCGGGCAACATCAGGAAGACATCGCCGATCAGCGACAGCACCAGGCCCGCCAGCACTGTGCGTCGATAGCGCGCGTCTACTGCCGGCTGTGCTGAAAACGTCAGCCACAGGATCAGGATCGTGGTCAGCGGCTTGCCGGTGTAATGCAGCCACAGCCATAGGCCGTCGAGCCAGGCGCCGGTAATGGCGGCAATGGCGGAGAGGAATATGAGCATATCCATGGCTCGTGACCGCATCGGGGAACCTCATCGAAGTGAGGTCCGTACCATAGCGTATGTTGATGGCGCCATGCCAAGAAACCGTACTGTTTGACTTGCCTTATAACCCGACACGATATTGCGCGATGTACTGTCACAAACTGTTTCATCCGGCATACTTGGCCCGAAGTCATCCAGTAAGGAAGCTCCCATGATCAAAAGGCAGACACTCGCGCTCCATATACTCGCCGCCTTACTTTCCCCGATTCTGCGCGGGATTAATTCGATGGATCGACTAACGAAATACCGCGTTGGCCTCAAGAGGCTGGCTGCGATGTCGCTTGGGGCATTCCTGCTGACTTCTGTCGGCGCCTGTGCAAGTCAGTCGTCTAAGTCGGCCTCGACACAAGAGTCCAGTTTGGCGCATGAATCGATTTCAGATTCGACGAGCTGGCCAGCCAGCAAAGTTTCACAGCGCGATTTCCCCATGGCAGCAGCGCTCATCGACCGTCGGGCCCAGCCGTGGAAGCTTTGGTTGATTTCGTCTACGGGAGCTGGCATGCCGGAAGCGATGGAGTTCTTCACGGGCGAGCGTGTTTCCGACGTCCACGCTGAGCAAGGAACAAACACGACCCGCTCGACGGGCAACGTGGCCTACAGCTTCATCGACAGTCATGGACGCCGCTATTCATCCGTTCGTCCAATCCCGTCCCGCGTCGACACCGATCAACCGTCCGCGTATGCCGGCTGGGAGCATGATGGCCAAGGGCATGAAGTGGTGCTCGGTGCCTATCTGTTCGACCGCAAGCGGTCGCAAGGGAGCAATGGCGTTTACACGACAACGAACGTCCCAGTCGACCCGCGTCCGTTCCTCGACGGACAACGCACGTGCGATCCAAAGGCCTATGTCGCTCGCACGCAAGGGTCCGAGTCACAGGACAGCGAACCCGGTTTCGTTGCGAAAACCAGAATCATCGCCGACTACAACAGCGCCAGAACGTGCTGGAACACCCGACCAACTCATGCAGTGAACCTCGGCGACAACACATTCCTGATCGCGACCGAAACCCGCGTCTTCCGAGTCAGCAGCAAGGATCTGTCACCCGTTGGGGCGGCGCCGGACATCCGGATCATCAACATCGAGGAAAAGTGAAATGACAGGCCAGGATGCCCGCGACCCAAACCCACAACGCCAAGCAGCGACGCTGACCGACAACGAGCTTCGGGCCACTATCTACTTTGCGGTGGGCGTCGCGTCGGAAGGCAGTCTCAGGGGACGCAACGTCGCCTATGATCTTGCGTTCGCAGGCTACGTCCATCGGGAAGGCGACACCGCGCGCGGGCAACCCCGTGAAGCTGGAGTATTCCGTGAAGGTCAACTGGAACCAATTTACAACAGCGGCTACTCCATCGGCACGCTGCAGACGGATTTCGGGCAGCAACGGAACGACCCCAATCGCAATGCGGACCTTCTACTGGACTCCTATCAGGAGTGGGCACGAGGCCAAGCCCGCGAACGTCCCGGCTTAGCATTGACGCAAACGGAATACGATCAGGCCAGCAGTGCGTTGCGGCGTCAGGGAAACGAAATACGGGGCGACCGTGGAACAGTCACGGACAACGGCTACGACGTTCCCGCAGGAATCAAGACCCGGTTGAACGAGTTTTTGCGCTCTGACGCGGGTATCACGTTCGTCCATGGTCAGGACGTCAGACAGGTCAACCACCTCATGCGCGAAGGTGGGGCGGTCCGACAGTTGGAAGACACAGCGCTCTATCGGAACGCGACTGCGGACGACCAGATCCGCATGGCAACCGTCATCGCAAAGTTGGAGAACCAAGACGGAAGGCGCAATTGGCCCGGGATCATCACCCGCATCGAGAACGGCACCATCGACTCGGTGTCAGACCTCAACGCCGCCGTTCCTCGGCACCTTCACGGCGATCGAGACAATGCCCTGCGAGGGGCTGAACTAGTGATCTCTCTGCGCGGTGCCGAGCAGCGTAATCCGCTCAATCAAGCATGGGATAACGTCGTCGCCAATCCTCTCGTCAACCCGACACAGTTGGATCGTGATCACGCGCGCCCGAACCTCGAAGCAGAGTATTCGACCGTCAAAAACCTCTTCCTGGCGCCTGCGCAAGCAAGGCCATTCGCCGAAGCCCTTGATGCGGGAACTACCCGAGCACAGGACGTTCGGTTCCAAGGCGCGCCCGCCGGACATACCGCCGGCTTTTACGCATCCGGCAGCGACTTCGTTCAGTGGAATCGGGAAGGTCAAGGCTACGCCAACATCGGTGGCCGATGGAGTGAAATCGAGCGGGACCAAGTCACGCGGGTGGATCGGGGCAATGGTGTGATCGATCTGAACGTGACGAGGAACGGCGTGGTTTCGACGCTGCTCCGGGTTGATCCGGAAAACCCTGGTGTTCGTCCCGAACAACGCCCCGAAGCACCACCGCCTCGGCCCGTGGCGCCCCGGGGTCCCGGTGGCCGGGCCGATGCGGCGGACCCAGGCGGCCAAGAACGCACCATTGATCCGCAAGCACCACCGCAACGGCATGGCGCACTACTTCTCGACAATCCATCCCACGAAAACCATGCGATGTTCGCGACTTTGCTCCGGGCAGTGAACGACCGCGATGCGAAGATCGGCCGGGAACCGGACGAGGTCAGTCGACAACTCGCGGGCGGGCTGACCGAACAGGCACGCGCACGAGGTCTGAACACGATCGGCAACGCCAGCTTCACGCCGGACGGCACCAAAGTCGGCATGACCGACACGAAAGATCTGGAAGCGCCGTGGGCGAAAACTGCCGTGGGAGACGTTGGCCAGTTGGCTGGACAGAGTCTGGCGCGCAGCAGCGAGAATGTCGCAGCGATCAATCAGCAGCAGACGCTCGAGCAGAGCCAGAAGCCGCCGACTCAAACGCAGTCGATATCGGGGCTGGAAGATCCGGCACCGAAGGCGCCGCGGATGGCATAATGCTTGGCAATCGCCAAAACAAAAGCCCCGGAGTCCGGGGCTTTTGCATATGCATTGCATCGAAAAGAGAAAACCCCGCGCTTGAACGCTTCCCCTCGTGACGACTCGTTGATCGTCGTCGTTGTCGCAATGCTGCCTGGCGTGGTGCCGGAAATAGG
>JAYUUH010000051.1:0-2137 GCA_043754745.1 Lysobacter sp. | reverse complement strand
CCTTGCCAATATCGCCTTCGACGAGGGCTTCAGCGATCGCGGCGGCCGCGGGATCGAAAAAGATTTCGTAGGGCGACATGGGGGTTTCGACGTCGGACATCCTGCATTTCCTTAATGCCCGGGGGCGGCAACCCGAGCGTCGCCCGTTAATAGCATGGCGATTCGCGGCCTGTAAACCGCGGCGCGCCACGAAACCCGATATGGTGGGCACTCGAACACACCAAAGACGAAGGGCGCCATCGGCGCCCTTCGGATCAGCCTCTCCCCTCGGCAGAACGGGAGGCGACCGGTTCGTTCGCGAAGCTTATTTCTTCTTCGGCGCGATCATCATCACCATCTGCCGGCCTTCGAGGCGCGGGCGGGATTCGATGACGATGTCTTCGCCGAGATCGGCCTCGATGCGCTGGGCCATCTGCCGGCCGAGCTCCATGTGGCTCATTTCGCGGCCGCGGAAGCGAATGTTGACCTTGATCTTGTCGCCCTCTTCCAGGAACTCGCGCATCTTGCGCAGCTTGATCGCGTAATCGCCTTCATCGGTGACCGGACGGAACTTGACTTCCTTGATCTCGACGATCTTCTGCTTCTTTTTCGCAGCGGCGGCTTTCTTCTGCGTTTCGAATTTGAACTTGCCGAAATCCATGATGCGGCAGACCGGCGGATCGGCGTTCGGCTGGATCTCGACAAGGTCCATGCCTTCGTCTTCGGCCTTGGCCAACGCTTCGTCGCGCGACAGAACGCCGATCATTTCGCCGTCGCTGCCGATCACGCGCACACGCGGCACGCGAATCTCCTGATTCTTGCGGTTCTGCTTTTCCTGGGGGGTACTGATATCTGGATCTCCAAGGGGGGTGGTTCCGTCCGGCGATCGCGCCGGACGGCATTTACATCACGCTGCGCTGGGCGCGTTGCGGAGGCGCTCCACGAAGTCGGCGACAGACATGGAACCCATGTCTTCCCCGCCCCGCGTGCGCACCGCGACGAGCCCGTTTTCCTTCTCGCGATCACCGACCACCAGCAGGAACGGCACCCTTTGCAGCGTGTGCTCGCGAATCTTATAGCCGATTTTCTCGTTCCGCAAATCGGCCGAAACCCGGAGACCTTGATTCATAAGGCTTTTCCGGATTTCGTCCACATAATCGGCCTGCGCATCGGTGATATTCATCACCACGGCCTGGATCGGAGCCAGCCAGGCCGGGAATTGGCCGGCGTGATGTTCGATCAGGATGCCGATGAACCGCTCCATCGAGCCGACGATGGCGCGGTGCAGCATGACCGGGTGGCGCCGCTGGCTGTGCTCGTCCACGTACTCGGCGCCGAGGCGGCCGGGCATCATGAAATCGACCTGCATCGTGCCCAACTGCCAGGTCCGGCCGATGGCGTCCTTGAGGTGGTATTCGATCTTCGGGCCGTAAAACGCACCCTCGCCGGGCAGCTCGACCCACTCCACGCCGGCCGAGCGCAGCGCCGAACGCAGGGCATCCTCGGCCTTGTCCCAGGTGGCGTCGTCGCCGAGGCGGGATTCCGGACGCAGCGCGATCTTGATCTGGATGTCTGTGAAACCAAAGTGGGTATAGACCGCCAGCGCCTGCAGGTGGAAGGCACGCACTTCTTCCTCGATCTGGCCTTCGGTGCAGAACACGTGGCCGTCGTCCTGGGTGAAGCCGCGCACGCGCAGGATGCCGTGCAGCGCGCCCGAAGGCTCATTGCGATGGCAAGCGCCGAACTCGCCGTAGCGGATCGGCAGGTCGCGGTAGCTGTGCAGGCCCTGGTTGAACACCTGGACGTGGCCTGGGCAGTTCATCGGCTTCAGCGCGTAAGTGCGCTTCTCCGACTCGGTGAAGAACATGTTGTCCTTGTAATTGTCCCAGTGGCCGGATTTCTGCCACAGGGTCACGTCGAGGATCTGGGGGCAGCGCACTTCCTGGTAGCCGCTGTCGCGATAAACCTGACGCATGTACTGCTCGACCACCTGCCAGATCGCCCAGCCTTTCGGATGCCAGAAGATCAGGCCGGGGCCTTCCTCCTGCAGATGGAACAGGTCCTGCTGCTTTGCGATCTTGCGGTGGTCGCGCTTCTCGGCTTCCTCGAGCTGGGTGAGGTGGGCCTTGAGGTCCTTGTCGTTGAGCCACGCGGTGCC
>JAYUUH010000050.1:0-6276 GCA_043754745.1 Lysobacter sp. | reverse complement strand
CAGTTTGGAATCGAAGGCGGCAGCGGCCAGTTCGCGGGCGATGCGGCGGATGGTGTCGGCGGGGATGCCGCAGCGCTCGCTGACGGCATCGGGCGAATACTGCGGATCGAGATAGCGTTCGGCCAGCAGTTGGAATACGGGTATTGCGATGCGGCCGTCGGGGAGGGTGCATTCGCCGACGATGACTGGTGAGATATCGATGGCATCGGCGGGTACGAAGTCCCTCTCCCCCCGGGAGAGGGGTTGGAGAGAGGGTCGGGATGCCGGTGATGCGTCGTCGGTCGACGAACCCTCACCCCCAGCCCCTCTCCCGACAGGAGAGGGGAGCACGGCGCACAGCGGCTTGCCAGCTTCGTCGCGCGCGAAGAGCCCGTCGTCGGCGCCGCCGGGATTGCGGATCACCAGCCAATGCGCGTTCGCGTAGCGCACCAGATAATCGAGGTCGATGCGGTCGCTTCGCAGCAGTTCGTGGATCAACGCGAACGCGAACAGACCGTCCGTGCCGGGACGGATGCCGATCCATTCGTCGGCGATCGCGCCGTAGCCGGTGCGCACCGGATTGACCGCGACGATCTTGGCGCCGCGGCCCTTCAATTTGCCCAGGCCGATCTTGATCGGGTTGGAATCGTGGTCTTCGGCCACGCCCCACAGCATCAGATAGCGGGAGTGCTCCCAGTCCGGTTCGCCGAACTCCCAGAAACTGCCGCCGATGCTGTACAGCCCGCCCGCGGCCATGTTCACCGAACAGAAGCCGCCGTGCGCGGCGTAATTCACGGTGCCGAACTGCTGTGCCCACCAGCCGGTGAGCGCCTGCGACTGGTCGCGGCCGGTGAAAAAGGCGAGTTCGTCCGGGTTGCGTTCGCGGATCGGCTTCAGCCAGGAGGCCGCGAGCGCCAGGGCTTCGTCCCACTCGATTTCGCGGAATTCGCCGCTGCCGCGTTCGCCGGTGCGCAGCAGCGGCTTGCGCAGCCGCGCCGGCGAGTAGTGCTGCATGATCCCGGCCGAACCCTTGGCGCAGAGCACGCCTTTGTTCACGGGATGATCGGGGTTGCCCTGGATGTAGCGGATCTGCCCATCCTTGATCCAGACGCGGATGCCGCACCGGCACGCACACATGTAGCAGGTGGTGGTCTTGAATTCATCGCCGGGCGAGGGCGAGAGATCGATCTTCGGTTCCTTCATGCGCAAGAACCGTCCGGTCGGAGCGCCGCTCGCAAGCGGGCGAGCGCACGCACGCACCCGGCGGTCCTGAATCCGTCGCCGGGCGAAGGCGACGGATTCGGACTCGGCTCATTCGGCAGGCGCGATGACATCCCGCCATTGTGCCTGCCGGGGATGCCGGCAGGCGAGCGCGGATCGTGATCGCCCGGTGACGGCGGGCCGACCACCGCTGTTTATTTCGGCGGCGCGATCCTGATGGCCGGATCGTTGAAGCGCGAGTAGACGATGGTCATCGTGCTGGCGCCCTTGCCGGCGTTGCCGGTGGTTTCGATCTTCACCGGGTAATTGTCCGTGCCGACCCAGATCAGCGTGGTGGTGGGCGGGCTGCCGGTGGTCTGCGTCATCCGGTATTTCCTGGCCGGCTTGCCGTTCAGCGTTTCCACGCCCAGCGCCTCGATCCGCATCTTGTCGATCTCGCGGAAGCAGCGGTCAATCTCGCGCCACTGGCTCACGGTGCCCTTGGGCATGGGCACGCGCATGGTGCGGCCATCGATGGTCATGTACATGATGTCGCCGATCACGTACTGGGTGCCCATCGGCATCTGCATGCGATAGCGGTTGGGCGCGACGAAATCCATTTCCATCTTCGGCATGCGCTTGTCGCTGTTCACCATGCTCACGTGATAGCTGCGCAACGCCAGGAACTTGGCGCTCAGCGCCTTCATGTCTTCCTTGGGGCCAGCCCAGGCGACCGTGGCGATGAACAGCGACATCGGCACCAGCATCCAGCGGATGCGGCAGGCCAGAGCGGATCGGATCGGGGACATGGGCGCGGCTCCTGAACAGTAGGGCGATGTTCGCATTAGCGGGAAATGTGTCCTGGTGCGGCCAGGCCGGCTCGGCGTGCAGCCAAGCGCGATGCGTCAGGGCGCAATGCCGCCGACGAATTCGACATCGCCGAACCATGTGGTGGTGGATTCTCCGGTCTGCTCGGTATCCACGCCCACCGATACGCCGATGATGCGCGGCGGGGCGGTATTGAAAGCCCGGCGGTAATCCTCGATCACATCGCGCTGCAGCGACTGCCACCGGCCGGCCTGCGCGCTGCCGCTGCTCGCGACCACCAATGCCATCAGCGGGGTCTGCGGGCTGTCCATGATCGTGCCTACCGGATGACGGTTGTCCCAGACGTAGCACAGCGTGGCGGACGGGACCTGTTTGCCCTGCCGGGCGCGATCGAACTTCAGCCGAGTGCGCTCCTTCAGCGGCAGCGTCTCCGGGTCGCGGTCGAAGAACACGCACAGCCGCGCCGCGTAGTCGTCGCTGTCCTTGCGGGTCATGTCGGCGCCTTCCAGCACGCGTTCGGTGCGCCAGCGCCAGCGCACCGTCGGTGTATGGGTTGGGTCCGCGAACAGGCCATGGCGGAGCGACGAGGCCGAGGCGTCGGCGC
Organism: Lysobacter sp.; assembly: GCA_043754745.1. Lineage (GTDB taxonomy): Bacteria > Pseudomonadota > Gammaproteobacteria > Xanthomonadales > Xanthomonadaceae > Lysobacter_I. Next base: position 3,665 of record JAYUUH010000050.1, on the reverse strand, counting down.
GGGCACGGAGCACGATGGTGCCGTTGTCTGGCACCAGATCGTATCGGGTCTGGCGATCGACCTTGGGCAGGGTCTGTACCGCCCAGCCGGGCGGCGCGATGCCCGCGAGCGGGCCGGACGAGAACGGCGTGGGCCGCAGCATCGGCTGAGCGGGCGCGGGCGGCTGTTCGCTGCGCTGCGCCGGTTTCGGCGTACGCTTTGCGGCCAATGCCGGCATCGCGGCCAGCCCTGCGGCGAGCAGGCCCGCGGCGACCGCGCTGCGAATGCGCCCGCCCGATGTGTTCCCCATGCTCATCCTGTGCGGTTCCTGTCGTGGCCGGTCGGGCGACAGCGCATAGGCGAACACGGCGCGGCGACGCTTGTCCAGTCCGGCCATGGGCGTGGCCCGCAACGCCTCCGCCCGGTCGCATCCGTTGCGACCCCGCTGCGGTACGCTGTCTGACGGCACAGGGGCGCATGACCGCCTGCCCCGGCATCCGCCATAATCGAGCACATGGACCGTTACGAACGCATTCTTTCCCTGCACCGCATCCTGAAGAGCGCCCGCTATGCGGTGACGGTGAAGCGCCTGCAGGATGAACTGGAGTGCTCGCGCGCCACCGCCTACCGCGACCTCGCTTTCCTGCGCGACGCGCTGATGGCGCCGATCATGGGCGACGGCGAAGCCGGTTTCCGCTACGACCCCAGCGTAGGCGAACGCTTCGAGCTGCCCGGGCTGTGGCTGAACTCGGAAGAATTGCACGCCCTGCTCGCCGCGCAGCAACTGCTCAGCCGCACCGGCGGCGGGGTGCTGTCCTCGGCGCTGGCGCCGCTGCAGCAGCGCATCGAAAAGCTGCTGGAGGAGCATGCGCCCGGCAAGCGCTGGCCGGTCGAACGCGTGCGCGTGATCCCGCATCGCACCCGCAACATGGACGAGCAGGTGTTCCGCATCGTGTGTTCTACGGTGCTGGAGCGCAGACAGCTCAATTTCGACTATCGCGCGCGTTCCACCGACGAAAAAACGCGCCGCGTGGTCTCGCCGCAGCGCATCACCCACTACCGCGGCAACTGGTATCTGGACGCCTACGATCATGATCGCGAAGCGCTGCGCAGCTTTTCGGTCGACCGCATCGCCACCGCGCGCATGCAGGACGCGCCCGCGCGCGATGTGCCGGACAACGAACTCAACGACCACCTCGCCGGTAGCTACGGCATCTTCTCGGGCGCGCCGAAGGGTTGGGCCACCATCGTCTTCAACCCCAAGATCGCGCGCTGGGTCGCCGACGAGCACTGGCACTCGCAGCAGCAGGACCGTTTCCTGCCCGACGGCCGCTTCGAGCGCAAAGTCCCCTACAGCGCCCCGCGCGAACTGCTGATGGACATCCTGCACTACGGCCCGGATGCGGAAATCATCGAGCCGGCGTCGCTGCGCGAGCAGATGAAGTCGATGCTGGAACTCGCGGTGAGCAATTATCAGAGATAGACGTTTGGATGTTTCATGTCCAATTCGGCATGATCGCCGCATTGCGCTAGAAGAACTACTTCATCTTTGATTGTTGTTGTCTGCATAATCAGCGCGCCATATATTGGCCGCACGAGTTGCCATATGCCGCTGACGCGCGTTGATGGACGCGATATTCCATTCGGGTGGAGCATGCTCTTCTAGGGATTTGGTCAATCTGTATTCGCTTTGCGCATAAAGTGGTTTCTTATCATCAAAAAGCTTGTTGCCTGCATCGCGATTGAGTTTTCTTTCGAGCAGCGTAAGGTTTCCAAGTCTATAAACGTATTGCGGTTGCCTCTGAATCGGAATGACATTGTCCCAGCCCTCGGATGGATTTTCTGGGAGCACATGTTCAATGGTGGCCGGGTCGGTGAGCCAATCCCGAGGCACACCAGACGCATGCGTTTCAAGTTTGCACAAGATGTATTGCGCTAATTTTTTGCGCTGGCCGTTCGTCGATGTGGTCAATTCAACGAAATTTGGTTCGAATATTTCGTCCGAAGGATATAGTCGTTGTAAAATTTTGAATGCCGCGGCTGGCGTAGCCACAGATCCGTTCAGGATTCCCTTCGCTAGATCGTGATAAAGCGGCTCCAGATCATTTGGATTTAATCCGCTTACTATCGTGTAGCGAAATGAGAAAACGACAATCAGTTTCAGTAGTTTCACGAAGTCTGTTTTTTCCCAGCATTCCCAAGCAGCAAACAATGCTGGCATGGGTTGCCTGACCCGAAAAAGAAGAAGCTCGCGTACATGAGTCAATGCATTCGGCAGGTCTTTCCAGTATTCATGATCGGCGTCGCCTACTGCAGCGAAAAGCTCTGCCCGTGCTTCAAGTTTCTCGACGAGCTCGAACACTTCTGCAGGATTGCGAACACGCTCTCGAACCAGCTTAAATAGTCTTTGCTGACGAATCTTAGGCTCCTCGCAAAGCAGGTGATAGCGAAGAAATTCAGGAAACTTGTCCTGCCGAACCGTTGTAACGAGCCGATACCAGCGGCGACCAAGTGCGTCGAGGTCTTGCTGACCACGAATTTTAGAAAATAGATAATTTTTCAGCAAGTCCGTCGCTGAAAGCTCCAGCCCTCTGGCGTTGAGCGTTTCAAATACGGTGTAAGCATTTAAATCGTCTTCAACTGTAATAAGAATAAACAAGAGTTGGCGTGCTACAGCCTCGTTTAACAATGCTGAAAGTGCTGCTCCTGAGTTGGCCAATTTGGAATCGCGATCAATATTTCGTCGGAAATATTGAAAGCACTCCCACAAGGCGCGATTCGATGTGGCCAAGCTACGAGGGTTCAAAGGTGTCCGAAGTTGCACAAGATAGTCTTGAAAAAAATCGTTATCGGTAACGTTCAAAAAAAGCTTGCTTGACTCCGTAAGAGATGTAGGATCCTTTTCGCCGATGAATCGACTTCTGAGCTGACGAATTCGCTCTTGGTTGTCTTCGGTTTCCTGCCCTGTGTCGGCCAAGTGCTTAAGTCGCGAAAGAATCGCCAGCGCCATTACGCTTAGCGTAGCAATTCGCTGCTGTCCATCGATAATCATGAACTCGCGGTCTGATACGCCTTCTACAACAAGCGCTCCCATGTAATGCCGCTCATCAGGGTTGTTTCGCAGCGTGTTGATGTCTGACCAAAGGTCCTCCCAATGCTCCTCATCCCATGAGTAGTCGCGTTGGTAGGGTGGGACACGATAAATCTTCCCGTTGCCAATAAGGTCGAGAAAGCTTCTGGTCTCGGTCTTGAGTAAATTCGCCTTTGCCATGATCCGAATCCTTAAATACTTGCGACAGTTTGCACTTTTCCGAGTTCTACGGCGTAGACCAAGTAGTGATGTCGGTTTCTGCGAAAATATGAATGGACGCTTCAGCGCGCGAAGCTCAATTCGTAGGACGCATGGAACGGCTTGCCCGCCGCGACCGGCAGCGGTGCCGAAGTGAGGTGACGATCGAGGCAGGTCGCGAAGGGCGAATCGTCGTTGCGCCAGATGCGCTCGGCGACGCCGGCGACGCCGACCCGGACGACGATAGTGAACGGCGCGAACGTGCTCTTGGCCGGTCCGCATGCGTCCAAGGCAGCGGTCAACGCCTTGCCCTGCGCTTCGACCAGTGCCGCGCTGTCCTTCGGGCTGAGCACGGATTCGTACTCGTCAGCGCGCGTCTTAGCCTGCGCGAACGAGG
>JAYUUH010000049.1:0-6278 GCA_043754745.1 Lysobacter sp. | reverse complement strand
TCTCCAAAAATCAACGACGCGCATCCAGGCCGGTCGAATCCGCAACGGAAGTTGCTCAACGCGAGAACACCTGGCAATCCGACAGAGTCCGAGCTGTCGATGCCATGCCGAAAGATTCTGCGGCGATGGCACAGAGGCCCGCGAACGTCCGCCCCAAGGAACGAGGACGGGTCGCGACCTTACAGGGGTACTGCTTCTGCCTTCAAAGCGCATTCCCGTCGATTCACCGGTGCGGATCCGCAGCACTTTTCTCCATATGCCCGACCAAAGCTCTTGCCGTCGCCGATCTTGCCGGTGCCGGCGGATGTCATGCTCGCTTCGACAACGGCTCAGCGCTGGATCGTCGATTACGGCCGCTTCCAGCTCGATATGGCGCAGGCAGGAAGTCGACCAAGTACCTGACGACGCGGCATCGCTCGGTTTGTCTTTCTGCCGACCAATACCCTTGACCTACCATATGCGTTGAATCCTGCGCGCGCCGCTCCTCGACGCAAAAACCCATCGAGCGAAATGCATTGCTTCGCACCGAATTCATGCGAATCGCGCGAAAAGATTTGTTAAATTCGCTATTTTTCTCGCCCAGATGAACCACTGGCTACCGAATATCGGATGTTCTGTTCGCGCGCTTTTTTTCTCAGGCGATTCCGGACATCTTTCGTCAGCTGGACGCAAAGGCGACCGGCAAGCGGATCAAAGCTCCGCTGTCCCATCAAAATTCTAGGAGCACACATTAATGAGCGATATCAAAAAAGATCACAGCATCGGTGAAGGTACGGGCGCAGCGACGGGTGCGATCACCGGCGCCGCGATCGGTTCCGCTGCCGGCCCGGTCGGCACGCTCGTCGGCGCGGCCGTCGGCGCCATCGTCGGCGCGAAAGCGGGCGGCGCGGTTGCCGAAGCGGTCAATCCCACCGAGTATTCCGATCATTTCCGCAAGCAATACAACACCGCGCCGTACTATCGCGCCGGCCAGGAATGGTCCGATTACTCCCCGGCCTATCAGTATGGTTACGACAACTACAGCAAGCATGCGGGCCGCAAGTTCGATGACGTCGAAGCCGACCTGGCACGCGACTGGGACGCGACCAAGGCCGATTCGCGCTTGGCCTGGAACGATGCCCGCGAAGCGGTGCGCGATGGCTGGCATTACATCGAACGCGCAATGCCTGGCGACGCCGATCGCGACGGCCGCTGAAACCAGCGGTACGCCTGTTGGCTAGGCAGCAATTGAAAACAGTGGTCAAGGATCCATAGAACCGGATCGCCGATCTTGATCATTGATCAAGATCATTGGTTCCTGCCACAGCTATGGAGGGTCGTCGTCATACGATGGCAGCCGCTCCATACCGCGCAGCATCCGGCATACGTGCCGGGTGCTGCGTTTTTTTTGCGCATCGAACGTCAGAGTGCATCCCCATCCATCTCACCCGTACGGATCCGCACCACTTTCTCCAGATCCCAGACGAAGATCTTGCCGTCGCCGATCTTGCCGGTGCCTGCGGAGGTCATGATCGCTTCGACCACGGCCTCGACCTGCTCGTCGACCACCGCCACTTCCAGTTTGATCTTCGGCAGGAAGTCGACCACGTATTCGGCGCCGCGGTACAGCTCGGTATGGCCTTTCTGGCGGCCGAAGCCCTTGACCTCGGTGGCGGTGATGCCGGCGATGCCGGCTTCGGCCAGCGCCTCGCGCACATCGTCGAGTTTGAACGGCTTGATGATGGCCATGACCATCTTCATGTCGGGGCTCCGGTGCAAAGCGGGAATGGCCTAGAGGATAACGCGCGGTCGCGTGGCGTGATCGGATGCCGTGATCAGAATTCCCCGACCCCCGCGTGAGGCATTCCCCGATGGTCGCGAACGGGCGGGCGCAGCATCCTGAGGTCCGCGCTACAATCCACGGAACATGCCCATGATCGACCTCAGCCAGATCGACGAACTCGCCCGCCGCCTCAGCGGCCTGGTGCCCCCCGCGCTGCGCGAGGGTCGCGACGAGATGCAGGACAACTTCAAGGCCGCGCTGCAGTCCGGCTTGGCCAGGCTGGATCTGGTCACCCGCGAAGAGTTCGACGTGCAGCGCGCGGTCCTCGTCCGCACGCGCGAGCAACTGGAAAGCCTGCGCAGTCTCGTCGAGCAGTTGGAAAGCCAACTGGCCCAGCGCGACGACGCCCGCGATATCGCGCCCCCCAAAGCCTGAGGGCCGCCGCCATGACCCTTGCGCTCGTGCACACCCGTGCACGCACCGGCGTGCGCGCGCCTACCGTCAAAGTCGAAGTCTTCCTCGCCGGCGGGTTGCCGCGGATGTCGATTGTCGGCCTGCCTGAAGCCGCGGTCCGCGAGGCCAAGGACCGGGTCCGCGCCGCCATCCAGTGCGCGCAGTACGACTTCCCGGCCCGCGTCATCACCGTCAATCTCGCGCCGGCGGACCTGCCGAAGGACGGCGGCCGCTTCGATCTGCCGATCGCGCTCGGCATCCTCGCCGCCAGCGGGCAGATCCCGCTGCAGGTCCTGGACGAGTACGAATTCCTCGGCGAACTCGGGCTCACCGGCGAACTGCGCAGCGTCGACGGCGTGCTGCCGGCGGCGCTGGCGGCGGCCAGTCAGGGCCGTAAACTGATCGTCCCGGTCGGCAACGGCGCAGAAGCCGCGCTGGCGGCCGAAGTCGAGGCCTACACCGCACGCACGCTGCTGGAAGTCTGCGGACATCTCTGCGGACACCGTTCGCTGCCGGCGGCGGTCGCGCCCGCCAGCACCTACGATTACGGCCCGGATCTGCGCGACGTGCGCGGACAGACCCGGGCGCGGCGTGCGCTGGAAATCGCCGCCGCCGGCAGCCACCACATGCTGCTGGTCGGCCCGCCCGGCTGCGGCAAGACCCTGCTGGCCTCGCGCCTGCCCGGCCTGCTGCCCGAAGCCAGCGAAGCCGACGCGCTGGAAACTGCCGCCATCGCGTCGATCAGCGGTCGCGGACTCGATCCCACCCGCTGGCGCACGCGGCCCTTCCGCAGCCCGCACCACACCGCCAGCGCGGTCGCACTGGTGGGCGGCGGCGCCGAACCGCGCCCCGGCGAAATCTCGCTCGCCCACAACGGCGTGCTGTTTCTCGACGAACTGCCCGAATGGGATCGCCGTGCGCTGGAAGTGCTGCGCGAACCGCTGGAGTCGGGCGTGGTCACGATCTCCCGCGCCGCGCGCCAGAGCGAATTCCCCGCACGCTTCCAGTTGGTCGCCGCGATGAATCCCTGTCCCTGCGGCTGGGCCGGCGATCCTTCGGGTCGATGCCGCTGTCATCCCGAAGCCATCCAGCGCTATCGAGGGAAAATTTCAGGACCGCTGCTCGAACGCATCGACCTGCACGTCGACGTCCCGCGATTGCCGCCAGCAGAACTGCGTCCCGATGCGCCGCCAGGCGAATCCAGCGATGTGGTGCGCGCCCGCGTCATCCGTGCGCGCGAGGTTCAAGTACAACGCGCCGGTCGCTGCAACGCGCACCTCGATCAATCGGGCACCAATGCGGTCTGCCGGCTCGCCAGCGAAGATCAGGCGATGCTGGAGAACGCGATCGATCTGCTACAGCTTTCGGCGCGTTCGATGCACCGCATCCTGCGGGTGGCGCGCACCATCGCCGATCTCGCCGGCAGCGCCGATATCCTCGGTCCGCATGTTGCGGAGGCCATCGGGTATCGGCGAGGCGAGCGGACAGCGCCGTCGAGGGTGGTCTGAATGCATCTTGGCGTTGCTATGTGCTGCGTTCCATCAGCAACCACACGACAGCACAGCATTCCAAACACCATCCGCCTCGTAAAGCGCATAAGCCGAAGGCGTCATGCGCCATTTATTTGATCGGCAGGAAGTGAACCTAGCCCCGATAGTGATTACTCTCCGCCACCATCTCGGCCACTTCCCGCATCACCACTTGGACCTGAGCTTGGCGTCAGCGTTCTTGCGCCAATTCGCATAATCGGGCCGGCAGATGTAGGCGCTTCGACGCCCAAAGTTTCGGCGTGTGCCTGGGCTAGTTCTTGCTTTTGTTGCATTGCCTGAGCTGTGGTACGGGCAACATCGGAAGATTGTTCGATGGATGATACAGACAATGCCTGTTGAATATCGACGCCTGCCAACCGATTCGCCGGGCTATCAAGCGGCCCCTGTACGCCGATAACCATACTTCCATCGTTGTTCCGAACGACGTGATCGACTGATGCTTTTGGGAAAGCGTTTTCTTGTGTCAATGCTTGCGCGACGACACCCGCGGCGAGCTTCTGTTCTTCATGCTCGGTGAATGTGCCGGCCGGAATGTTCGGAGAGCTACGCAAGCCGTTCAGCGCCTGCGCATACATGGCATGTGCTGGATGCGCCGGCTCCGACATCAAAGGAACCGGCGTGTACTCGGGTCGAGGGGCTCGCGTGAGTTCGGGCTCAATTTCTGGGTTGTGGCCTTTTGTACTTCCCGTGTTACTCAGTGTTACTCAGTGTTACTTGCCGAATCTTGCCATGACTCGTGTCGTAGATCATCACGTCTTGCGATGCAAGATTCAGGCCGTTGCTTTGGAGTAACTGCGGATCAAGCCCAAGCTTGTTAAAATCAAGTCGAATCGAGTTTGGCGTGCCGGGGTGCTGACTCTTGAAGCCCTCAATATTGGCATCAATCATTTGAATGACCGCTGTGCCATAGCGATTGGCGTAGTCGGAATTGCCAGCGGCACCAAGCTTCGTTTTTTCAGGTGGCTGATCGAAATAGCATTTGGCGACGGCTTCGACGTTCGGTGAGTTCGTCCACGGCTTGCCGATGAGCATGTCTTGGTTCTCACCGAGCGCGATGCCGTGGGCAAGGCGAAGATTCTTACCTTCACCCACCGTGCAATCGCCAATTTCTGCAACCCGACGGACTAGCTCCTGCTTTGTTAGCTGCCCCGGCTTCTCGCTATCCACACGATCCGCAAGTGCATTCCATGCGCTGATTGTCGCAACCGATTCGTCACGACGAGCATTCTGCAAATACTTCTCAGCGGCCGGCGTCACATCGACATGCCCAAAGTCAGTCTCTGTCCACATCGCATTACTCAGTGCGCTGTTGAACTCTTTCGTCTAGACAGCGCGAAGTGGTGTCATCGCCGAGTGTGAGACTTCATGGCCGAGCACATAGGTGACGCGATCAAGCCTCGTCTGCTTTTCTGTATAGGCTGAGGAGAATACATCCGCATCTATGTAGATTGACTTGTCCGTTTCGCTGAAGTGACCGCCTGAATTACTCCCCTGCGGCATAATACGGATGTGGTCGAGTCGGTCTGCCTTTGACTCTTCTGTAAGACGAGTTTGCAGATAGTTAGAGGAGAGAATCGACTCTTCGACTTCTGCACGGCGATTTGCCGGCAGCCCTTCCGTGAGGTGTTGCAAGTGCTGTGGGAGCTTACTCGTCATCGAGTGATTTCCCGGCAGATATGTTGATTGCATATACGCAATACTGGAAATCGCTTGCTTTTGCTCCGATCTGTTGAACGTATTTTTTTACCTTTACCGTGGAACCAAATCGAGTGCCTTTGGTTTCTCTCGTAAACAGCAATTGAGCCCCTGGCTGTTTCCAGCCGGGATGGCGGGTATAGCCCAGATCGGTCAGCGAGCGAGTAAATGATTCAAGTTCATAGGTGCATACGGTTGCTCTCTGATCTGCCTCGACATCGCCAGCAGAAAAACTGATTTCGAACCCAGGAAGCTCTCTTCTTTTTCCTTCATCGATAAATACGGTATACGTCCACTCTGTGGCGGAACTGCCTACATGCCACCACCATTCTGGCAACTTTTCATCTTGTATGAGTTTGACCTGCATTACGTCTTCGAGACGGCTGCGCGTCATATCGGATGGTGAACGTATGCCGTCGACAAAACGCAAGATGCGCTCTTGTAGAAATTTCGATGCAATTGGTGGGCCTACTGGTTTCTCAGGCATCGTCTCTGTGGTCACGGGTACTTGCTCCTTGTTGCCATTTTCCGATCCTGATGCCATTGCAGCAGCATCGGCCGCTTCTGCTGCTCGTGCGGCTTCCTCTATCACCGGATCAGACCTTTCCGCCTGAGTTCGAGGAGACGACGGGGGCTGCGCACATGCAGTAAGACCACCCATGCTGAGCATAGCGACGGCGAGCATAAGGCTTTCTTTTTTCATCACAATTAGAGACTCCGTTCCTGCAAGGCAGAGCGAGATTGAACCGCCCCGTAAACCTCGGAGGCTATTTGGTTTGAGTCACGCCGCCTGCTTTTGTTCAGCGACTTTCGCATGA
>JAYUUH010000048.1:0-6278 GCA_043754745.1 Lysobacter sp. | reverse complement strand
CTTGCGTCCATGGCTCATGGGTGGATCCTCCGGTGGGATTCGCGCTCGGGCGGTCGCGCTCGGCCGAACCCGTGCCGGGATTTTTGCCGCGATCCTTGTCCGGCAAGGGCGGTCATACGTCTTTGGCCCGGGTGGCGATGGCGACGATGGGCGTGTCGTGGGGCACGAGCGCATTGATCGCCTTGGCCTTGCGGACCAGGGACACCTTGTCGATATCGGTGCCTTTGATGGTGGTGTGCTCGACGCGCTTGTCGGCGACGATTTCCTTGAACGAATTGAAATCCGAAGTCCCGCCCACGCCGCTGTTCTGATGTCCCAGCGCACCCGTCTGGTAGTCGGGATGGAAAAACAGATTGCGGACATCCTGCGGCGTTTGCGGTTTCGACAGCAGCAGGCCTTCGAAGGCCGGGAACACATGGCCGAAAGCATCGCTGGCGCGACCGACCGCGCGCAGTTGGACGCCAGCAGCGAACACGTCCGAGATCTGCGGCGCAGATGGTGCCTGGCCTTTCACGCCTTCGAGGAAATGCTGCTGCTCTTCCGGCTCCCCGTGCGTGCCGACGCTGTGCGCGAATTCCGACAGCTCCACCGTGCTCGCGTTCTTCTGGAAAGCGAGGATGCGGGCGTGCGGGTCCCAGCGCTTGACCGGCGACTGGGCTTCGGCTTCGGAATTCTCGACCGGCTTTTTCCTGGTTTTCTTCGTTTGTTTCGGCGCGTACTCGACCTCGGTGAAATCGACGCGATATGTGATCGGGACGCCGTGATACGTGGTGGTGGCTTCTTCGCCGATCTTGATCCTGTTGCCGCTGCGGGATGTTTTTCCGTCCTTCAGGTTGCCGACGTTTCCGATCTGGTTGTCCTTGCGCGCATGGATCGTCTTCAGAAACGTGTCACCTTCCTCCGAGATGTAGCCGTCCTCGTAGTCGGCGCTGGTCAAATTGCCGGACTTGACGCGGTTGTCTTCCGCCCCGGGCGTCCATGGCCGCTTGATGCCCTTGAAGCCCTCCGCGATGCCCGCGGAATAGCGATAGCCCTGGTGAGTGGACGCCTGTGCGGAAGCGAGTTTGGATGCGGAGGTGATCCGTTTGAAGAAACCGCTGCCGTCGGGTTGCCTGGGCGGTGGCTGTACCGGTTCGATCCCGTCATCGGGCGAGGGAAGCCGCTGCCGTTTCGGTTGGACATCCTTGGTGCTGTCGCCATCGATGGACGGGATACGGTTGCGTTTTTTCCGGTCGCTCATCGCCTCACCCGTGTCGGTTCATCCAATCGGCGGCCAAACGGCACGCCGACAACTGAGGAACCGACGCACCTTATTCCCGCCGCCCTGTCCGGTCGGAATGCAGCGCGGCATCGGCTCCTGCGTCCAGGTCTCAAGCAAACCCCGCGCCAACCGTGGAGACCGTCGCGATCGATCGATCCGGCGCGGCTTTTTGCCGACGATCCCGCGGCGGTTTCAGGACGCGGAGAGCAAAAACGCCATTCGAATCATGCGTTTGTCCGATGCCCTGCCTATGCGTGCAAACGATGTCGGCCGCGATCGCGCGGACCGGCGCTGATCGTGGGGTGGGTGGATTTCCACCTCATCGCAGGTCGAGTTGGGTGCTCTGCGTGGGTAGCGCGTCCTGCAGCCAATGCTCGAGCTGCGGCAGGCACCCATCGAGGGAATCGAAGTTCCAGCTGGCGATTTTCGTGGGCGAAATCTATTGAGTTCAATACGGATCCGTCGGCGTGAACGGCGCGCCGGCGTTGCGGCCATCCACGCTGATGACGGTGACGAGGCCGTTGTGCTGCCGACTGAGGAAATCGTAGAACCGCCCGGCGTCGAGCCGGGTGCGCTGCAGGTTGCGATAGATCAGCGGTTGTCCGGACAAGACCTGGATGCGCTGGGTGTCGGCGCGTTCCTCGATCACGTACACGGCGCCGCTGCCGTTGTTGTCGACGATGCCCAGGCCATTGCGGTCGATGAACAAAGAAGTCTGTTCGTCGATGGCGAGGCCGGTGATCTGCGGCGCGGCGCCGTCCTGGCGCAGCCGCGCCATGAACGCGAGCGTGCGGCCCATGCGGTCGCGCGCGCGGAAATGACTGTCGGTGACGATGCCGTCCATGATCGGGAAGCGCAGGAAATCCGTGGTCAAGGTCATGAACGGGTGATACGGGTTCGACAACGCTTCGGCGCTGGTGATGCCGGCGATGCCGTCGGGGTCGTAGACGAATTCGCCCATCACCGCGAGCCCGGCGGAAGTGCCGCCGATCACCGCGCCGCGCGCGTATGCGGCGTGCAGCGCGTCTTCCACGCGGGTGCCTTGCCAGGCGTTGACGTAGGTGGCCTGGTCGCCGCCGGCGATGAAGATCAACTCGGCGGTGCGGATCACCCAGTCGACGTAATCGCTGTTGGCCTTGTCGCGGCTGTCGACCAGCATGGTTTCGACCGAATCCGGTTTCAGCGGCCCGGAAACGAGGTTGTAGAGATAGCTGTTGTAGCCGTCTCTGCCCGAGGTGCGCAGGATCACGATGTCGCCGCCATTGGCGACCGGATACGCGCGCTGCGAGAAACCGGCGTCGACTTCGGTGCTGCCGCCCATCAGCAGCAGTGCCGGGCCGCCGGCCGGCGTGCGCGCGGAGTCCGCGGAATCGCCGGTCAACCAGACCCGCAGTTTGCCCGGTTTGGCGGGCCGGGGCGCGGCGTCGGCGGCCAGCGGCAACGCAAGCGCGAACAGCGCGACGACGAGAGTGCGCAGCAGCGCGCGAGTCGTGATCCGGGTCATTGGAGTCCTTTCCTTGTCGATGGTGTTGGTGTAGGTGCGGCGGCTTGTCCGGCCAGACGCTGATCGGAGCAACCGCTTATTTGGTCAGGGAGCGGATCATGCGATCGATCCAGCCGCGATACGGCGGTTTGATGAAATCGGTCGCGGTGAAGCGTGCCTGCCACAGCACCGGCATCGCCTTGGTGAAGGCGTCGAAGCCGGCGCGGCCGTGGTACTGGCCCATGCCGCTGGGGCCGATGCCGCCGAACGGCAGATTGTTCGCGGCGAAATGCAGCAGGGTGTCGTTGACGGTGACGCCGCCGGCGATCAGCCGCGACAGGATGGTTTCGACCACGCCGCGATCATGGCTGAAGGGATACAGCGCCAGCGGCCGGTCGTGGGTTTCGACATAGGCCAAGGCGTCTTCGAGCTTCGCGTAGCCGTGGATCGGCAGGATCGGCCCGAAGATTTCGTCCTGCATCACTTTGCTGTCGTCGCCGGGTTCGATGATCAGCGTCGGCGGAATCAGTCGTTCGGTCTCGGCACGTCCGCTATCCACGCTGGCCAGTTCGATCACCGTCAGCCCGCGCGCGCGCGCATCGTCGATGTAACCGCGCAGGCGGCGGTATTGGCCTTCGTTGATCACCCGCGTGTAATCGGCCGCTTCGCGCATGTCCGCGCCGTAGCGCGCATGCACCTGCACGCGCAGCGCATCGACCAGCGCGTCGCGGCGCGCGGCGTCGATCAGGATGTAGTCCGGCGCGATGCAGGTCTGGCCGCCGTTGAACCATTTGCCGCTGGCCAGCCGCGCCGCGGCCTGTTCGACCGGGAAATCGGCGGCGACGATCGCCGGCGATTTGCCGCCGAGTTCCAGCGTGAGCGGGGTGAGGTTCGGCGCGGCGGCGGCCATCACCTTGCGTCCCACCGCGGTGGAACCGGTGAAGACCAGATGATCGAACGGCAGCCCGGCGAACGCCGCGCCCAGTTCGGCGCCACCCAACGCGACCGCGACGCGATCGGCCGGGAACACGTCGGCCAGCAGCTTCTGCAGCCACGCGCTGGTCTGCGGCGTGTGCTCCGACGGTTTCAGGAATACGTGGTTGCCGGCCGCGATGGCGGTGGCCAGCGGCACCAGCGCCAGGTTCACCGGGTAATTCCACGGCGCCATCACCCCGACCACGCCCACGGCCTCGTGGCGGATCTGCGCGCTGGCCGGCCACAGCTGGAAGCCGACGCTCGCGCGCGTCGGCCGCATCCAGCCGCGCAGGTGCTTGCGCAGGTGATCGATCTCGCCGATTACGGTCATGCCGTCGGCGAGCAGGGTTTCGTGTTCGGAGCGATGGCCGAAATCGGCGCGCACCGCCGCCACCATTTCCCCCATCCGCGCCTTGAGCGCCGTCTTCAGCCGTTCGAGGTCGCTGATGCGTTGCGCGTAGTCCGGCTTCTTCGCCCGCCATGCGGTCTTCAGCCGCTCAAGCGCCGGCGCCAGCTCGGCGAGATCGTCCGCGGGCGGCGCGCGCTCCGAGTCCGGGGTCGGCGTATCGTTGTCGTTGCCGGCATTGGCGGCGGTGATCGCGGCATTGGCGGCGATGATGGCGGCGTTGGCCGCGATGACGGTCGTGTTCATGGCCCGAGTTTAGAACGTGTCGGGATGGCGTGCTTAAATGCGGACATGACCGATGCCCATACCCTCATCCGCCCCTACCTCCACCATCTGCCCACGCTGGGCGAGCGGGTCTACATCGATCCCGCCGCGGTCATCATCGGCGATGTCGTGCTGGGCGACGATGTGTCGGTCTGGCCGGCCACGGTGATCCGCGGCGACGTGAATTTCATCCGCATCGGCGCGCGGACCAATCTCCAGGACGGCACCGTCGTGCACGTGAGCCACGACGGCCCGCACGCCAAACTCGGCGGCTTCGCCACCCGCATCGGCGAGGACGTGACCATCGGCCACAAGGCGATCATCCACGCCTGCACCATCGAGGATGCGGCGCTGATCGGCATGGGCGCGATCGTGCTCGACGGCGCAGTGGTGAAGAAGCACGGCTTCGTCGGCGCCGGCGCGTTGATCGCGCCCGGCAAGGTCGTGGGCGAAGGCGAAATGTGGCTGGGCAACCCGGGCAGGTTCGCGCGCCGGCTCAGCGATGCCGAGATGGAAGCGCTGTACTACTCGGCCCAGCATTACGTACGGATGAAGGATAAGTACCTCGCCGGCGACACGGGAAGCTGAGATGGGCGACTGGCGGCGCTGGCGCGACACGGTCGCGGAACAGACGCAACTGCACGAATGGCGCCGCGACGGCGCGCTGGATGCGGCCGCCAACGCGGCCGCGCGCGAAACGCTGGGGCCGGCGCCGGATGCCGCGCTGTGGCGCTGGTTCCTGGATCGCTTGGCGCTGTGGCTGGGCATCGCGCTGTGCGCGGCTGGCGCGATCTGTTTCATCGCCGCGAACTGGGAACACCTCGGCAAGTTCACCCGCCTGTACGGGATGCAGGCGCTGGTGATCGCCGCCGTCGCTGCCGCTGCGCGGTTGGGCCTTGCCCGGCTCGGGGGGCAGGCCGCGCTGTGGCTGGCGATGGTGCTGCTGGGCGGTCTGCTGGCGCAGATCGGCCAGACCTACCAGACCGGCGCCGACACCTGGGAATTGTTCGCGCTGTGGGCGGCGCTGGCGCTGCCCTGGGCGTTCGCCGGGCGCCATGCGGCGATCTGGCTGCTGTGGATCGCGGTGGCGAATATCGCGCTTGGGCTGTGGGCCGACACCATGGGTGGCCCGCAGTTGGACGACGAACGCAGTTTGATGCTGGTCGGCCTGTTCGATCTCGCGCTGTTCCTCGGCTGGCGGTTCGCGGCGGGGCGATGGCCGGAATTCGGCGGCGATGGCGGACCTCGCCTGCTCGCCGCCGTTACGCTGTTCTGCCTGAGCGTGCCGGCTATCGGGGCGGCGTTCGGGCATGAGTCGAGGTTCGGGTATGAAATGGCGGGTTGGCTGGCCGCTGTCGCGGTGCTGATCGCCGTCGAGTTGCGCCGTCGCCGCGACCGCGCGGTACTGGCGATGGCGGTGATTTCCGTGATCGCGGTCAGCACGGTCTGGCTGTTCGAAATCGCCACCGAAGCGCTCGACGACGAACCCGCCGCGCTGTGGCTGCTGCTGGCCGTTGCGGTGCTCGGCGAGGCGACCGTGGGCGCATGGTGGCTGCGGCGGATGGATCGCCGGGAGGCGGACGCATGAGCCTGGCCAACGCACATTCCGCCGCCGATGCGCTGTGGTCGCGGCTGCGCGCCGCCGGTGCGGTTTCCGTCGAGGCGCCGGCGCAGCGCGATGGCTTGCCCTGGTATCTCGCCGGGCTGATCGGCGTGTCGGCGTGGATCGCCGCGGCGCTGCTGTTCGGCTTCTTCGCGACGCTGTTCGACAAACTCTTGGAGACCCCGACCATCGCCGTCACCGCCGGCGCGCTGTGCATCGCGGCGGCGCTGGGCCTGCTGCGGGCCGCGCGGCGCGAGTTCAAAAGTGAGTTCGTCGGCGAGTTCAT
>JAYUUH010000047.1:0-2139 GCA_043754745.1 Lysobacter sp. | reverse complement strand
TTGGTCAAGCTGGTGCTTGACGCAAGTCCGGAGACGATGGCGTCGGATCTGAGGCTTCATCTGACCGCAGAGCAAAAAGGCGAGATTGCGACGTTGCTGGCCGAGCCTTCAGCGCTTCGCACTGTGCCGCTCGCAATCGACGACTGGAGGCAATTCGTCATTGCATCGCTGCGTCGGAATTCTGCGCTGTTCGAGTGGAACAGGAAGAAAGTTGCCACTAAATGGGCGGAAAAACTGATCGAGTCAATTGACCACAGCCGCGCGACCACGCTCGAACGCTTCCTGTTCGCGCTCGGCATCCAACATGTTGGCGAGAGCACGGCGAAAGCGCTGTCCGTGTGGTTCGGCGACCTTGATCTGATCCGGCATCTCCCGTGGCCGCTGTTCAAGCGCGTGCCCGACATCGGTGTCGAAGTGGCGCGCGCCTTGGGACATTTTTTTGATCAGCCGGGCAACCAGCTGGTCATCGATGCGCTGATCGAACGCGGCGTTCACATCGTCGATGCGCATCCGCCATCGCCGAAACTACGGCCAGACCTGACGCTGGCCACGCTGCTCGTCGACATGGAGATTCCGAAAGTCACGCGCATCCGTGCGGAACAGCTCGCTGCCGCGTTCAGAGATGCGGCAGCAGTGCGCGACGCGCCCCAGCATGCATTCGTGACGGCTGGACTGCCCACTGATGGCGCCCAGAGTTTCGCCTTGTGGCTGACCGAAGAATCCAATGCTCAATTGTTGACGCGCGCCAGCGAAGCGCTCGCGGCGCTGCAGGCGCGCATTCCCGAGGCCGACGATTCCATGGCTGGCCTCCTCGAAGGCAAGACGTTCGTACTGACCGGCGGCCTCGCCGCGATGTCCCGCGACGAAGCCGGCGCGAAACTCGAAGGCATGGGCGCGAAGGTGTCCGGCAGCGTCTCGAAGAAAACCAGCGTCGTCGTCGCCGGCGAAGCGGCCGGCAGCAAGCTGGCGAAGGCGCAGGAACTCGGGATCGAGATCTGGGACGAAGCGGCGCTGCTGGCGTTCCTCGCGGAGCACGGTGGCGCATGAACAACTGGCGGCCGACCGCCACGCTCGACATGATGCGCCTGCGCGCGCGGCTCTATGCGACGATCCGCGCGTTCTTCGCCGAACGCGGCGTGCTGGAAGTCGAAACCCCGGTGTTGTCGATAGCCGGCAACACCGACCCGAACATCGAATCGTTCTCGCTGGAATTCTCCGGCCGCACCGATGGCGCGTCGCGCACGCGCTGGCTGCGCACGTCGCCGGAGTTCGCGCTGAAACGCCTCCTGGCCTCTGGCGTTGGCGACTGTTATGAACTCGGCCGCGTGTTCCGCAACGGCGAAGCCGGTGGTCGCCACAATCCCGAGTTCACGATGCTGGAGTGGTATCGCGTCGGCTGGGATCATCATCGGCTGATCGACGAAACCGTTGCACTCGTGCAGGCCGCGCTGGCGCTGGTCGGGCGCAGAGCGGACGCGACGACGACAACGTTCCACGATCTCTATCGGGAGCGGATCGGTCTGGATCCGTTCACCGCCGACGAGACCGAACTGCGCGCCGCGCTGGGCGATGTCGAGATCGATCCGGCCGGGCTGGATCGTGACGATTGGCTGGACCTGCTGATGACCCATCGGCTGCAGCCGGGGTTTGACCGCGACGGCATTCTGGTCGTACGCGACTATCCGGCCTCGCAGTCCGCGCTGGCGAAAATCCGTGCCGGCCAGGGCGGTAAGCCTGCGGTCGCGGAGCGTTTCGAGCTGTATCTCGGCGCGCTGGAACTAGCCAACGGTTATCACGAATTGACCGATGCCGATGAACAACGGACACGCTTTCTTCGCGACTACACGACACGCGCGATGCGAGACGTGGTGCAGCCCCCGTTCGACGAAGCTCTGCTCGCGGCCATGGCTGCTGGGTTGCCGGCCTGCGCCGGCGTGGCGCTGGGCGTCGAACGCCTGCTGATGGCGATGGCCGACACCGACCGCATCGCCGATGTGCTGGCGTTCGGCTTCGCCCGCGCCTGAAGGCGCTCGACCTCGATTCCAGCGATCCTGAACGGAATTTCGCCGCGCGTCGGCAGGCCCGGAAAATTCGCCGGCCATTCATCCTCTGCGACTAGAGTGAAGCCACTTACCAAGG
>JAYUUH010000046.1:0-2142 GCA_043754745.1 Lysobacter sp. | reverse complement strand
GGTCGAAGCCGCGGACCTGCCCGAAGCCATGGCCCGGGCCCGCGCGCTGCTGGGCGGGGAGGGCGTGCTGCTGTTGTCGCCGGGCGCGCCCAGTTTCGGCCCCTATCGCGATTACACAGAGCGCGGCCGCCACTTCGCCATGTTGGCTGGCTTCGACCCTGAAGCGATCGCCGCGATTCCCGGGCTCGGCATCGGTTGATTGCCGCATCGGCAGAGTTATCGGGCGCCCGTTAGGCAGTGTGCAGGCCGGGCGACAGCCTCTCGGGCACTCTGCCCGAGCGTATCGATCCGGCCGACGATCATGACGACAACCGTCTTGGTTTCCGGGTAGTCTGACCGCCTCTCCCAGACTAAGGAGTACGGTCATGCGTTTGATGCGTTGGGCGAGCCTGTTCGCTCTGTTGTGTTTCTCTTTCCTGGTCTCGCTGCCGGCATTCGCCGCGATGCAGGCCAAACCGGTCGAATGGAAGCAGGGCAAGCAGCGTTTCAGCGGCTACCTGGTCTACAACGACGCCAATGCCACGAAACGTCCAGGCCTGATGATGGTGCCCGACTGGAAGGGCGTGACGTCCGCATCGGTCGAGAAAGCCAAGCTGATCGCCAACGCCGGCTACGTGGTGTTGGTCGCCGACGTCTTCGGCAAGGGCGTGCGTCCGAAGGACGACAAGGCCGCCGGTGCGCTGGTCGGCAAGATCTATCAGGATCTGCCTACGCTGCGCGCGCGTGCCGCGGCTGCGCTCGACTTCCTGCGCTCGCAGGCGGCGACCGCACCCATCGATACCAACCGCATCGGTGCGTTCGGTTTCTGCTTCGGCGGCAAGACTGTGCTGGAGCTGGCGCGCAGCGGCGCCGATCTGGCCGGCGTGGTCAGCTTCCATGGTGGCCTGGATACGACGATGCCCGCGCAGTCGGGCGCATTGAAGGCCAGCGTGCTGGTATTGAACGGCGCCGACGACACCTATGTGCCGGCTGCGCAGATCGCGGGCTTCGAAAACGAAATGAAGGGCGCAGGCGCGGATTGGCAGTTCGTCAATTTCAGCGGTGCGGTGCACTGTTTCGCGCTGGAATCGGCGAACAGCCCGCCGGGCTGCGTCTACAACGCGACGGCGGCGAAGCGCGCGACGACGATGATGAATCAGTTTTTCTTCGAGCGTTTCGGCGGTTGAGTTCCAGCGGCGGCGATCGCTCCGGCGATCGCCGCACGCGCCTGTGGGCTGTTTTTCCAGCAAGTGGTGCCCAGCATCGCGGCGATCTGCCTGACGATGTCCTCCGCGCTCGCATCGGCGAGCGTGTCCAGAGCATCGAAACCGATCTGTTCCAACCGCTCGATCACGCTCGGGCCGACGCCTTTCACCGCCAGTAATGTCGCGCGGTCGTCGGCGGAAAAGCCCATGCGATCAGTGCATGCCGATCAGTAATCGCGGCCGACGGCGTAGCGCGCCAGCCCGCGCAGCGCGGCCACGGCGTCGTTGTCGTCCAGCCCGTCCAGCGCCGCTTCGGCCACCGCTGCATAGGCTTCGGCGCGACGACGGCTGTAGTCCAGGCCGCCGGTCGCTTCAATCGCCGCCAACACCTCCGGCATCGCATCGATATCGCCGTTCTCGACGATCGTCCGCAGCCGCGCGCTCACCGACGCATCGGAATGCTGGATCGCGTGGATCAGCGGCAGCGTCGCCTTGCCTTCGGCCAGATCGTCGCCCAGACGCTTGCCCAGCGCGGCCTCGTCCGCGCTGTAGTCCAGCACGTCGTCGGCGATCTGGAAGGCGTAGCCCAGCGCCATGCCGTAGTCGTGGAGTCGCTGCTGCATAGCGTCGTCGGCCCCTGCGAGCTGGGCGCCGATGCGGGTCGCGGCCGCGAACAGCACCGCGGTCTTGCGCTCGATCACTTTCAGATAGGCCGGCTCGTCGGTGTCGGGATTGCGGATGTGCAGCAGTTGCAGCACCTCGCCCTCGGCGATGGCGTTGGTGGTGTCGGCCAGGATCCGCATCACCGGCATCCGTTCCAGTTCCACCATCAGCTGGAAACTGCGCGAATACAGGAAATCGCCGACCAGCACGCTCGGTGCGTTGCCGAACAGGGCGTTGGCGGTCTTGCGGCCGCGGCGCAGGTCGGATTCGTCGACCACGTCGTCGTGAAGGAGGG
>JAYUUH010000045.1:0-6289 GCA_043754745.1 Lysobacter sp. | reverse complement strand
GACGCGCTGACCCTGGCGCGGGCTCGACAGGCGCGGGCCAGATAGGTGCTGCGGATAATCAACCACATCGGCGGACACGCCGCGGACGGCATCGTCGCGCAGCGATTCGCCCTTCTGGGCGTAGGCAGCGACGGAAACGACGGCCGCGATGGCCAGGCTCAAACCGAGGACATGACTGCGCTGCATGGTGCTGCTCTCCGGAAGGTTGGTTGCAACCCGAGGAGAACGCGAGCCGCCCGCTGGAGAGGACAGCGGATATCCGAAGCGATCAGGAATGCCCGGCTTCCAGATGGACGCGCTCGCGCCGCAGCAGGTACAGGCCGCTGAGCACGATGATCGCCGCACCGACCCAGGTCATGGCGTCGGGCAGCACGTTCCAGAGACTGAAATCGAGCAACACCCCCCAGAGCAGCGCGCTGTATTCCAGCGGCGCGATCAGCGACGCCTCGCCGCGGCGGAAGGCTTCGGTGATGGTGTATTGACCGAGGGCGCCGGCCACGCCGATGCCGGCGATCAGCCACAGGTCTTCGGCGCGGATCGGCACCCATTGCGGCAGCGCCAGCAGGCCGGCGCCGAGCGCCATCGACGCCAACAGCCAGACCACGATGGCCTGGCTGCTGTCGGTGCGGGCCAGCACCCGCACGGTGATCGCGGACACCGCATACCCGAACGCCGCCAGCAGCACCGCCAGCCCGGCCAGACTGGCGACCCCCTCGCCGGTGGGCCGCAGCACCACCATCACGCCGAGGAAACCGACCGCGATCGCGGCCCAGCGCCGCGGTCCGACCCGTTCGCCGAGGATCGGCACCGACAGCGCGGTGATCAGCAGCGGCGCGATGAAGAAGATGGTGTACGCCGTGGACAGCGGCAACGTGCGCAGGGCGTAGACGAACGGCGCCATCATCATGATGCCGAGCACCGCGCGCAGCAGGTGCAGCGGCCAGCGCACGCGGAACAGACTGCGCGCGCTCACCGTCGACAGCACCCAGACCAGCACGAACGGCAGCGAAGCGCCGCCGCGGATCGCCGAGATCTGCATCGGTGGATAGTGCGCCGTCAACAGCTTCAGGCCGGCGTCCATCAGCGCGAACAGGCCGACCGCGGCGAGCATGAACAGCGCCGCGCGCCAGCGGTGCGCGGCGGCGGCGGCGTGGAAATTCGGAGGCGTCATGCAGGCAGGATGCCGGGAGTCGCCGGCCACCGCCAGCGGCCGCGCGCGACACCGTGTTGCATCCGCTGACCCGCGGGGGCCCGGATTCGACGTTCGTACTGCATCCGCCCCACGACTCCGAAGGCTCCGAACATGCCGATCTCCACCAACCGGGCCCTGCGCCTGCTCTGCCTGCCGCCGCTGTTCGCCCTGTGCCTGTCGGCCTGCGATCGCGGCACGACCAAGACGACACCGGCGACCGCGCCGACGGCATCCGCGCCCGCAGCGACCGCGACCGCTGCAGGGAGCGCCCCTGCGACGGCACCCGCCGCGGCCCCGGCCGCATTCGACCCCGCCAGCGTTGCGGAAAGCACCGCGAGCCTGCCGCCGTTCCCGTTCTTCAAGGCGCCCGAAGGCCTGAAGACCGTGTTCGATGAAAAGGACCGCAACATCAATTTCGATCGCGCGCACATCATCGCCGGCGACAAGGTCGTCGCGATCGAAGGCAGGATCGTGCGCGACAAATTCCAACTCGCCAATCCCGACCAGCGCGAGTACCGCGCGATCGAATTCCAGCGCAATTACGAGAACGCGATCCGCAACCTGGGCGGCGCCCGCGTCAGCAAGACGCAGTACACCAGCGACGTGCTGCAGGCCTTCGGCGGCCGCGAAGCCGTCGACAAGCACTACCTCGGCACCTGCGCGAGCGACGGCTGCGAGAACCACACCTAGCTGATCCGCCAGGGCGGCAAGGAATACTGGATCCAGGTCAGCACCGGCGCGATCCCGCTGCACGGCGAAGTCGTCGTGCTGGAGCGCGAGGGCATGAAGCAGTCGCTGGGCTTCCTCGACGCCTCCGCGATGAAGAAGGCCATCGACGCCGACGGCCGGGTGGCGCTGTACATCAACTTCGATGTGGACAAGGCGACCCTGCGTCCCGATGCGCAGCCGACCATCGCCGAAATCGACAAGCTGCTCGCCGGCGACCCCGCGCTGAAGCTCTCGATCGAAGGCCACACCGACAACACCGGCACGCCCGCGCACAACCAGACGCTCTCGACCGCCCGCGCCCGCAGCGTGCTCGGCGCGCTGGTCGGCCTGGGCATCGACCCGGCGCGCCTGCAGTCCAAGGGCTTCGACCAGGACAAGCCGCTGGCAGATAACGCCAGCGAGGATGGCCGCGCCAAGAACCGCCGCGTGGAGCTGGTGAAGCTGTAGGGCGGGCCCTGGCCCGCCATTGCGAGGTGCCCGGTCGCTTCGAGCGTTGATCGAGGCGACTTCGCTGATCGCAACATTCATCGGCATTGCCGCAGTGGCGGGCCAAGGTCAGCCCTACGATCTGGTCCTGTTTTCAGTCGTCGTCCCCGCGAAAGCTAGGGACGACGAGGTTTCTTCCTCGCGTCGAAAGCATGGCGGTCGCTCAGACAGGACACGCCCCGTGATCGGTTAACCTACGCACCCCAATCGCAATGCCGCCGCCATGCCCTCTTTCGATATCGTGTCCGAAGTCGATCTGCACGAGCTCACCAACGCCGTCGACCAGGCCAATCGCGAACTCACCACCCGCTTCGACTTCAAGGGCGTGGACGCCACGTTCGCGCTTGAAGACAGCACCGTCGCGCTCACCGCGCCCAGCGAATTCCAGCTGCAGCAGATGCAGGACATCCTGCGCATGCGGATGATCGCGCGGAAGTTCGACGCCCGCTGTCTCGACGCCGGCGACATCGACACCAACCTCGCCGGCGCGCGCCAGAAGATCAAGGTGCAGCAGGGCATCGAACGCGAGCTGGCGAAGAAGATCCAGACCGCGATCAAGGACGCCAAGCTCAAGGTCGATACCCAGATCAACGGCGACAAGCTGCGCGTCAACGGCAAGAAACGCGACGACCTGCAGACCGCCATGGCATTGCTGCGCGGCATGGAATTCGAACGGCCGCTGCAGTTCGACAATTTCCGCGATTGAGTCGGCGATGACCGGATCGGCGATGACCCACCACCTCGAACATCCGCCCGAAGAAATCGCCGCCACCCGCCGCTGGCTGGAACGGGCGGTGATCGGGCTCAACCTCTGTCCGTTCGCGAAAGCGGTGCATGTCAAACAGCAAGTGCGTTTCGTGCTGAGCGACGCGGAACTGCCGGAAGATCTGCTGGAAGAGCTCGCCGAAGAGCTGCTGCGGCTGCGCGATACGCCCGCGGACGAGATCGACACCACGCTGCTGGTGCATCCGCGCGTGCTGACCGACTTCCTCGATTACAACGATTTCCTCGATCGCGTCGACGCGCTGATCGAGGCGCTGGATCTGGAAGGCGATCTGCAGGTCGCGAGTTTCCATCCGCAGTACCGATTCGCCGACAGCGAGTCCGAAGACCCGGGCAACTGCACCAATCGCGCGCCCTACCCGACCCTCCACCTGCTGCGCGAATCCAGCCTCGACAAAGCCGTCGCGGCTTATCCTGACGCGGATATCATCGTCGAGCGCAATCTCGACACGATGGCGACGCTGGGTCTGGAGGGCTTCCGCAGGCTTCTCGATTCAAAGCCGGTGTAGAGCGGCCTTCAGGCCGCTGTCGTTCTGTCATCGGTCAACAGCAGCGGGCTCAAGCCCGCTCTACAATCGCTGTCGGCAAATGCGCATCATCCAGCGAACAACTTAATCCGATCCGCATCGTCCAACGCGCGCCACTCGCCCGACGGCAGATCGCCCAGCGTCAGCCCACCCACCGACACCCGATGCAGCGCTTCGACGTGGTTGCCCATCGCGGCGAACATCCGCCGCACCTGGTGGTAACGACCTTCGTGCAGGGTCAATCGCGCGCACTGCGGCGCCAGCGCTTCGAGTTCGGCCGGCAGCAGCGGTGTCTGCTCGGATTCCAGCATCAGCGTGCCGCTGGCGAAGATCGCCGCCTCATCGCCGCGCAGCGGCTCCGCGAGCGTCGCCTCGTAGACTTTCGATAATCCGGATTTCGGCGAAATGATCCGGTGCAGCAGCGCGCCGTCGTCGGTCAGCAGCAAAAGCCCGCTGGTGTCGCGATCGAGCCGCCCCACGGTGGACAGCACCGGATCGCGCAGGCGGAAGCGCGGCGGCAGCAGATCGTAGATCAACCGTCCCTTGTCCTTGGTCGAACACACGTAGCCCGGCGGCTTGTGCAGCATCAGCAGCAGGCCCTGCGGCGGATCCAGCGGTTCGCCATCGACGCGGATCGCTTCGTACGCGGCATGCACGCCGAGTTCGTCGTCGGTGTAGAGCGGCTCGCCGTCGCCATCCGCGATGCGGCCTTCGCGGAACATCACGGTCACCTGCTTGCGGCTGCCGTAACCGAGGTTGGCGATGAGCTTCAGCAGCTTCATGCGTCGCCGCGCCAGCTGCGCGCTTCGGCGGCGCGGCTGGGCGCGCGCTTCTTGTGCTTGGCAGCAGGTGCGGGCGTAACGCGCTGCGTCGCCGCCACAGCCTTGATCGCTTCGATGATCTTGAAGCCCTGCTGCTGGGCGACGATGCGCACGCTGCCGAAATTCGCGTCGAGCTCCAGTTCGTACGGCAGATTGCGGTTCGCGACCAGCCACAGTCGTCCGCCCGGCACCAGCGCCGCAGCCGCGGCGGCGATGAACGCGCGACCGATGTCCGGACGCGCGGCGCTCTGCTGCGCGTGGAACGGCGGATTGGTGACGATGACGTCGTAGGTTTCCGACAGCCCCGCGGTCACGTCCTGCCACAGATACCGCAGCGGCAGCCGTGTCGCGGCATCGGCGAGATTGCATCGCGCTAGTGCCAGCGCGCGCGCCTCGGCTTCGTACAGATCCAGCGAGGCGATGCCGGGGCAGCGCTTCAACAGTTCGTCCGAGAGATAACCGTAACCCGCGCCGAGATCGGCGGCGCGTCCGCGGAGATCCGTCGGGAGATGTTCGGCCAGCAGCTGCGATGCGGGATCGATGCGATCCCAGGCGAACACACCGGGACGGCTCACGAAGCGTCCGCCGAGGATCGGGCGCACAGCGTCCAGCGTCGACCATTGCGCGAGCAGGGCCGCATCGATCTTCGCGTCGTCGCGCTTAACCCAGAACACGCGGCAGTGGTGCTTGGTGAGATTGCCGTCGAGCCCGCACAGCTTCCTGAAGTCGCCCTCGCCCGACTTCGCGCCGTCGTCGTTGGCGATGCAGGCCACGACGATGCCGCCGGGCACACAGCGCTGCAGCGCCTGCGCGAACAACGCGCGGGCCTCGTCGCGCTGGCGCGGCGGCAGCACCAGCACCAGCGCATGACGGTCATCCGAAGCCGTATCGCCCGGATCGGCGACCGTCCAGCCGGATCGCTGCAGCGCCTCGGCGTCGGGCTTGAAGCTCTGCTCGCAGATCAACGCCGGTCGCGACTGCTGACGCAGCGGCCAACCGTCGCGCGCGCGCAGGAACAATGCCTTGCCCTCGGCGGGCCACTTCAGCAAGCCGGCCTCGAACGGCATGAACAGGGTTTCGAGCGCGGGATCGCGGGTGTCAGCGGCCATTGCGGCGGCCTCGGCGGCAAAGCAGGGAAGGTGTCATCCGGGCATTTTATGTCAGTCCTGTGATGTTTCCCGCGCCGCTGCGAATCATGTGAGCATCCTCTCCGGAATTTCAGCCCGTGACCGCGACCGCCGACACCATGGATTCGCCGCAAAGCCGCTTCGCCGCCATGCTGGAACAGCACCGCGGCATCGTGTTCAAGGTGGCGGCCACTTATTGCCGCCATCGCGACGACCGCCAGGATCTGGCCCAGGAGATCGCCGCCCAACTGTGGCGCGCGTTCCCCGGCTACGACCCGGCGCGGCCGTTTTCGACCTGGATGTACCGGATCGCGCTGAACGTGGCGATCTCGTACGTCCGCAACAGCGGCAGCCGCGCGTCCTCGGTGTCGCTGGACGACGAATACCCCGACGAGCGCGGCAGCCACCCCGGCTTCGCGATCGACGACGGCACGGCGCAGCACGAAGCCGATCAACAGTTGCGCATGCTCTACGCGGTGATCGACCGGCAATCGCCGATCGATCGGGCACTGCTGCTGCTGTGGCTGGAAGACCGCAGCCAGCGCGAGATCGCCGACGTCATCGGCATCAGCGAAAGCAACGTCGCGACCAAGCTCAACCGCCTGAAACAACGCATCCGCGAGC
>JAYUUH010000044.1:0-2145 GCA_043754745.1 Lysobacter sp. | reverse complement strand
GCATATGCCGGTGGAGGATGCGCACGTCTGCACGAAACCGGTGCCGTTCCAGGCCCACTGTTCGGACCCCCAGCAGTCGCCGAGGCCGCGGGCTTTCTGGTGGAGCCCAGGGCGCCGTTGTCGAAGTCGGTGGCGGCGGCGGTGACCAGTTCGGGGCGATGGGGGCCGGTGTCGTTGATGCTCCAGCGAGCAGGGCGAAGTAAGCGCAGCGCCACGCCACCATTGCGGCACCATATGGCGCACGCCTTACGGAATCGATCGTTTACAGGCTCGGCAAACGGATTGGCGTTTTCTCGACCGCTGGTGGAGTGGCGCTGCGCTTACTACAGCGTCGTACCCGAATGCGTGAAATAAGGGGACTGCCGCGCGAACAGTGTCGTCAGCGTGGGCGACCTGAGTCAGACGATCACGAACCGAGGCGACCGGCAGCGAGGAAGCGAAGCGTGGTTCGGATCATCTGCCGAACCAGTCGCTTGCCGGGCTTGCCTCGGGAAGGATGTAGACGATGCCTGGGGTCTGCTTGAAGGCGGGTGCCACCACTGAGTGGTAGAACGCGGGTTGCACGTTGATGCAGCCGAACGAGATGCGGTTGTCGTCGGGGGTCTCGCTGCGCAGGCGCTCGGCGCGGCGCTCCTTCGGCGTACCTGGCACCAGCGGGTGGAGCGCGATGGACGCGTCGTAGTCGATCAACAGCACGTCGCGTCCCTTGATGTCCTTGTCCAGGTGGGCCACGAAGCGGCCGGCCGGGGTGGTGCGGTCTTCGGGCCGGATGGCCGACAGCGACAGGTCGCCGATACCGGTTGCGGTTTTGTCGCCCCGCGCCGAGCCCAGCAGGGCAGGGTCATGGCCCTTCAGCTTGCCCGCTGCGTCGAACACGAACACGCGCGCGGACACCTTGTCGATCAGCATGAAGGGCAGGCCGGCGTTGTCGCCCGACTCGCCGATCCAGTGCGCCACGCGCTGCACCTCCGGCGAAGCAGCGTAGTCGCCGAAGTCGGCGCCGGCAGCGGCGCCGACACTGGCCACGCAGAGCGCGACCACCGCAAGCCGCTGCCGCGCCGGGCGGGAAAGTCCGCCCGGCGCCGACACGTGCTTGGTGATTGCGGTCATGCCGTCAGTTGCGATACGGCTTGGGCGCACGCACCGGCGCCTCGTAAGGCGGCACTGTCTTGGGTTCCTCGACCGGAGGAACGACCGTCAGCACGGTCGGGGGCGGCGGCGGGGCGACCACGATCAGGGGCGGTGGCGTGGTCGGCGGCGGAGTCACGAGCGGCGGCGGGGTCACGAGCGGCGGAGGCGGCACGACCACCGGCGGCGGAAAGACTACCGGTGGCTGCGGCGGCGGGGCAGTGATGGTGCCCGTGGTGTGCGCCGCCACGGTGCCGCAGCAGTTCAGCGCCAGCGCATACAGGCCGGCATTGGCGCCGCCCAGCGTATAGCCGCTGTAAGTGATGGCGCGGCTGCCGACATCCGGGGAGTCGTAGCGGGCCACTGCATTGGGTCCGGCGACCAGGGTGACGCCCGCGGGGTTGCCGATCAGGCCCGACAGGACAGCCGTGGTGGTGCCGTCGAAGACCCGGTTGCCTGCGTTGGCGAACACCAGCATGTAGCTGCTCAACGCCGCGCCCTCTGTGAGCGTGAATCGGGTGCTGTAGTCGGTCGGCGAGGTGTAGGACACCGGGTTGTAGTAGATCGACACCGGCGCGGCGGTGACCGTGGTCGGGGGCGCCAGTGGGGCGAAACGTACGGTGCCGCCGGTGACGCCGGGGCCGGTGCCGTCGGTGTCTGCGCGCAGTACCAGGCCGCGCGCAAGCCCCAGGCTGCGGGTCGGGTCGTTGGTGCCGCGGGTCACGGTGATGGCGCCCGCGATGTTGACGTCGTTCGCCGCGCACATCGTCAGGTTGCCGTCGGTCACCGTGATGGCGCCGGACTGGTTGATATTGCGGCCTGCGGCCAGCAGCACGCTGCCGTTAGTGGTCGTGATGGCGGCATTGACGTTGATGTCCTGGCCGCAGCACACGGACAGGTTGCCGTTGGTGGCGGTGATGGCGGCATTGATGTTGACGTTGCGGTCGGCGATCAGGCTCAGCGTGGTGGGCGCGCCGCTGGCCGACCAGGTGATGGCGTCGTTGATGAAGATGTCGC
>JAYUUH010000043.1:0-6308 GCA_043754745.1 Lysobacter sp. | reverse complement strand
TGGCTGCTTCCAGCACCCGATCAAGATCCATGTAGCTGACCTCGCCGTCGCGGATCGGCACGATGCCGGGCGAGTTGCGGCACTGCACATGGTTGCCGGAAATCGACGCGTACACCGAACGGATCTCGCAGCCGGCCATCAGCTCGGCTTCCTCGATCGCGCGCTGGATCGATTGCACGGTGGATTCGATGTCGACCACCACGCCGCGCTTCAGCCCTCGCGATTCGTGCGTGCCGATGCCGATGACTTCGATGGGATTGCCCGGCGAATATTCGCCGACCAGCGCCACCACTTTCGAGGTGCCGATGTCGAGGCCGACGATCAGCGATTTGTCGCCCTTGCGGTTCATGTCTTGTCCTGCACTTGCGTTGCGCCGGCAAGCTCGGGAACGAGCCCTCGCCAACGCAGCGCGAAACCATTGGTGTAACGGAGATCGGCACGATCCAGCGTCTGGCCCTTCTGCGCCAGCATCTGCGGCAGCAGACGCGCGAAACGCGCGAGCCGGAGTTTGGCGTCGTCGCGCCCGATCAGCAGTTCCGCGCCATTGGAGAGCGTCAGCGACCAACTGCCGCGACGGTCGATGCCGAGCGTACGCACGTCGAGGCCGCCCGGCGCGAACATCGCCCGCGATTCGTTGTAGAGCGCGACGATGTCGGCGCTGCGCGATTCCGGGCCATCGAAGCGCGGCAGACCTTTGGGCACGGCCACGCCCTTGCTGGCGAAAATGCGGCCGCGCTCCGAGAGCAGGCGGTCGTCGCCCCACCATGCGAACGGACGATGTTCGACGACATGCACCACCAGCACATCCGGCCACTGCTTGCGGACTTCCGCACGCTCGACCCAAGGCAGGCTGGCCACGGCGGCCTGCGCATCCGCCAGGCGCACCGCGAAGAACCCGCGCTGCGCGTGCGGCATCAGTACGGCCTGCAGTCGCCGGTCGTCGACGCGCTCCAGATCGCCGACCACGCGCAGCGTGCGCAGCGGCCAACGCTCGGCGCCCGCCCAGCCCTGGATGACCGCCACCACCGGCAGGATCACCAGCGCCAGCGCCAGCAGCCACGCGACGAGTCGCAGGAAGGCGTTCATCGGCCGCCCACCTCCGCCATCGTGGTTTCCAGAATGAGCCAGCACAGGGTTTCGAAATCGATACCGATCTGCCGCGCGGCCTTCGGCACCAGCGAGTGGCTGGTCATGCCCGGTGCGGTGTTGATCTCGATCAGCTGGAAGCCGCTGCGATGGTCGCGCATGACATCGACGCGGCCCCAACTGCTGCAGCCGGCGGCGCGGAACGCGCGCAGCGCGAGATCGCAGATCGCGATCTCGTCGTCGCCGTCGAGGCCGGGGCACAGATACTGGGTGTCGTCCGCGATGTATTTGGCGTGATAGTCGTACCACTCGCCGGCCGGGACGATGCGGATCGACGGCAGCGCGAGTTCGCCGAAGATGCCGACGGTGAATTCGTCGCCGATCACCATCTGTTCCATCAGCAATTCGCCGGCGTAACCCGCGGCGAAGGCCTCGGCGGCGTCGAGATCGGCTTGGGCGAGAATCCGGAATACGCCGACGCTGGAACCTTCGCAGGACGGCTTCACGAAGACCGGCAGGCCGAGCATGCGCGCTGCCGCTTTCATGTCATCGCCATGGCGAAGGCGCACGAACTTCGGCGTCGGCAAGCCCTCGCTGGCCCACACCTGCTTGGTGCGGATCTTGTCCATGCTCAACGCGGAGCCGAGCACACCCGACCCGGTGTACGCCACGCCGAGCGCTTCGAGCGCGCCCTGCAGCACGCCGTCTTCGCCGCCGCCCTTGTTGCCGTGCAGGATGTTGAAGACGCGGTCGAATCCGCCGGCGCGCAGCGCGTCGATCAATGCCGGGATGCCGTCGACCGCATGCGCATCGACGCTGCGCGCGCGCAGCGCCTCCAGCACGTTGCGGCCGGACTCCAGCGACACCTCGCGTTCGGCGCTGGTGCCGCCCATCAACACGGCGACGCGGCCGAACGCGGCAGCGTCATTGATGCGCGGCGCGGGATTGGATGTGGTCACGACTTCGAGTCCTCTGCTGCGTTGTGCGCAAAACCCTGCGTGGAAATCTGCTGCGCCGCGGCGCCGATATCGCCGGCACCCATCATCAGCAGCAGGTCGCCGTCGCGCAGCACGTCGGGCAGCACGCTCGCGAGATCCGCAGCGCTGCCGACCACCACCGGGTCGATGCGGCCGCGGGCGCGGATGCTGCGGGCGAGCGATTTGGCGTCGGCGCCGGCGATCGGCGCTTCGCCGGCCGGATAGACCTCGGTGAGCACCAGCGCGTCGACATTCGACAGCACCGCGGCGAAATCGTCGAACAGATCGCGCGTGCGGCTGTAGCGGTGCGGCTGGAACGCAACGACGAGCCGACGCTCCGGCCAACCGCCGCGCGCGGCCTCGAACACCGCTTCGAGTTCCTTCGGATGATGGCCATAGTCGTCGACCAGCTGCACTTTCGCGCCCTGCGCCGTCGTCAATTCGCCGAGCAGATTGAACCGGCGGCCAATGCCTGCGAATGTCTCCAGCGCGCGCGCGATGGCTTCGGGCGCCACGCCCAGTTGCCAGCCGATGGTCGCCGCGGCCAGCGCATTCTGCACGTTGTGGCGGCCGGGCAGCGCCAGCGTCGTCGGCGTGCGCGTGCCGTCGGGCAGGCACAGCGTGAACCGCATCGCGCCGCCGGACTGTTCGACGTCTTCCGCCCGCACGTCCGCATGCGCGGCGAATCCGTAACTGATGACGTGACGCGGCATGTCGACGGCCAGCGCCGCGACTTCCGGGTCGTCGATGCACAACACCGCGAGGCCGTAGAACGGCAGGCGGTGCAGGAATTCGGAAAACGCCGCCTGCACCCGCGCGAAATCGCCGCCGTAGTTTTCGAGATGGTCAGCATCGATATTGGTGACGACCGCGATCAGCGGGTTCAGGCGCAGGAAGCTGCCGTCGCTTTCGTCCGCTTCGGCCGCCAGCCAGTCGCCGCTGCCGAGCCGCGCGTTAGCGCCGGCCGCAAGCAGCTGACCACCGATGACGAAGGTCGGATCCAGTCCGCCCTCGCCCAGCACGCTCGCGGTCAGCGACGTGGTGGTGGTCTTGCCGTGGGTGCCGGCGATGGCGATGCCGCGACGGAAACGCATCAGTTCGGCGAGCATTTCGGCGCGCGGCACCACCGGGATGCGCTGCGCGCGCGCTTCCATCCACTCGGGGTTGTCGCGCTTGATCGCGCTGGACACGACCACGCAGTCGGCGCCGAGCACGTTCGCGGCGGCGTGGCCGCGACAGACGGTAATGCCGAGCGATGCGAGGCGCCGGGTGACCGCGTTCTCGGCATTGTCGGAGCCGGACACCTGGTACCCCAGCGTGCACAGCACTTCGGCGATGCCGCTCATGCCGGCGCCGCCGATGCCGACGAAATGCACGCGCGGAAAGGCTTTCGACAAATCTTTGGTGTCGAGCAGGCGGCGGATCATGCTTGGGGCTCCTGGTGCTTGCCGACGTGACGCGCGCAGACCTGCAGCACCGCATCGGCGACGCGATCGGCCGCATCGGGTTTGGAGAGCACACGCGCGGCTTCCGCCATCGCGAGACGCTTCGTGGTGTCGCCTGCGAGTGCGCGCAGCGTCGTCGTCAGGCGCTCGGCGAGCGTCGCGTCTTGCTTCAGCGATATCGCCGCGCCGCGCTCCACGAGATACAGCCCGTTCTTGGTCTGGTGGTCGTCCACGGCGGTCGGCAGCGGCACCAGCACGCTGGCCACACCGACGGCGCAGACCTCCGCGAGCGTGAGCGCGCCGGCGCGACAGACGACGACGTCGGCCCAGGCGTAGGCCGCGGCCATGTCGGCGATGAAAGGTTCGACCGACGCAGTGATGCCGGCGGCGGCATAGGCGCGCTCGGCGTCTTCGCGCATCTTCTCGCCGCACTGGTGTCGCACTTCGATCGCTGCGTTCTGCAACTGGCGCAGCGCCTGCGGCACCGACTCGTTCAAGGCACGCGCCCCCTGGCTTCCGCCGAGCACCAGTAGGCGCAATGCGCCGCTGCGGCCTTCGAAACGTTCGCGCGGTGTCGCGATATCGCCGATCGCGCTGCGCACCGGATTACCGACCACGGTTTCCTTGCCCGGGAAAGCGCCCGGAAAGCCGGTGAGCACGCGTCGCGCGCATTTCGCTAATACGCGATTGGTCATCCCCGGCGCGCGGTTCTGTTCGTGCACCAACAGCGGTATGCCGGCCAACGCAGCGGCGATGCCGCCCGGCCCGGCCGCGAACCCGCCGAAGCTGATCACCGCGCGTGGACGATGCTTGCGCAGCACGCGCGCGGCGGCGCGGATCGCGGACAGCACGCGCAGCGGCGCGCGCAGCAGCGTGCCGAAGCCTTTGCCGCGCAAGCCGGAGATGGCGATGGTTTCGATCGCGATGCCATGCTGCGGGACGAGTCGCGTTTCCATGCCGCCCTCGGCGCCCAGCCATACCACCGGTACATCACGCGCGCGCAGCGCGGCCGCTACTGCGAGTCCCGGGAAGATGTGGCCACCGGTGCCGCCGGCGAAGATCATCACCGGCGCGTTCGACAAGGCTGCATCCTCGCTCATGCATTCCTCCCGAACGTCGGTTCGACGCGATCGCGCAGGCGGCTGGTGCCGCGCACGCCGGTTGTCCGCGGGTGGCTGCCCGGCGCCGGACCGCTGGCGGTCGCCAGCGGCGGCGCGCCTGTCGACTGCATGCTTTTCGACTGCATGCTTTTCGACGGCTGCGCCGCTTCGCCGCGCAGACGCGCGACCTGACGCTCCGCGCGATCAAGTTCATAGGAAATCCGCAGCAGCAGGCCTAGTGCCGCGCACGTGCCCAGTACGCTGGAACCGCCGGAAGAAATCAGCGGCAGGGTCAGACCTTTGGTCGGCAGCATGCCGAGGTTGACGCCAATCGACACGAAGCTCTGCAACCCGACCAACAGCGCGACGCCGAACGCACAATAGCCCGCGAAATGACGACGCATCTCGACACACTTGAGGCCGATCCAGAACGCGCGTCCGACCAGCACCGTGTACAGCCCGATCACCAGGCACACGCCGACGAAGCCTAGCTCTTCGGCGATCACCGCCAGGATGAAATCGGTATGCGCCTCGGGCAAATACGCGAGCTTCTGCACCGAGCCGCCGAGCCCCACGCCAAACCATTCGCCGCGGCCCACCGCCATGAGCGCATTGGTCAACTGGTAACCGGTATTGAACGGATCCTTCCACGGGTCGAGGAACGACGTCAGGCGGCTCACTCGGTACGGCTCGGCGATCGCGACGATCGCCAGCACCGGCAAGCCGAACAGCACCGGACCGAACATCCGCGGCATGTGCACGCCTCCGAGCACCAACATGCCTGCGGTGATCGCGAGGATCAGCGACAGCGAGCCGAAATCGGGCTGCAGGACCAGCAGTGCGACCAGCACCACCGCCACGCCGAGCGGCTTGAGCATCGCACCCCAAGTCGCGTTCACTTCATCGCGGAAACGCACCAGATAGCTGGCCAGCCAGATGATGTACATCAGCTTCACCGCTTCCACCGCCTGGAAACCCATGATGCCGAAATTGATCCAGCGTTTCGCGCCGTTGACGGTCTTGCCGATGCCCGGAACGAATACGAGGAGCAGCAGGACGAAGCACAGCACCAGCATCATCCGATCCTGCTGTTCGATGCTCTTCAGTTCCGTGCGCATCAGCAGGCCGGCCACGCTGGCGCCGAGCACGAGGAACATCAGGTGCTTGATCAGGAAATAGTACGGGCCGACATCGAGTCCTTCGCCGATCGCGATCGAGCTGGACGCGACCATCACCACGCCGAGGCAGGCCAGCGCGATCGACGTGCCGAGCAGCCACGGGTCGTAGCGGCCGGGCAGCGCGTCGAGACGCGTGGCCTGCTGGCCGAGACCGAAGCGCGGAAGGGAGAGCCAGTCCAGCATCAGCGGATCTTCAACGTGGCGAGGCCGACGAGCACGAGGATCACCGAGATGATCCAGAAGCGCACGATCACGCGCGGCTCCGGCCAGCCCTTGAGCTCGAAGTGATGGTGGATCGGCGCCATCCGGAACACGCGCTTGCCGGTGAGCTTGAACGAGGCGACCTGGATCATCACCGACAGCGTTTCGATCACGAAGATGCCGCCCATCAGCACCAGCACCAGTTCCTGGCGCACGATCACCGCGATGCAGCCGAGCACGGCGCCGAGCGCGAGTGCGCCGATATCGCCCATGAACACCATCGCCGGATAGGTGTTGAACCACAGGAAGCCGAGCCCGGCT
>JAYUUH010000042.1:0-2149 GCA_043754745.1 Lysobacter sp. | reverse complement strand
CCGCGTACTGGCCGACGTATTACCGGCTGCATCATCCCGAGCGGGCCGAGCGCTATCGGAAACGCTGGTATGGCCGCGTGCTGTTCAGCCGTCTGGTCGACCCCTTCCGTCGGCGGCGCTGGTACGACATTTCACCGGAGGCCACGATCGCGTTCGCGCTGCTGGTGGGCGGGGGGTCGCTGATCCTCACCCATGCGCAACAGCGTGCCGGGCACCTGCTGGGCGGCGGTGGCGAAGCGGTGCGGGTGACGCTCAGCGGCGAGGCGCAGCCGCTGCAGGGCACGGCGCGACTGCTGGGCACCAACAGCGGCTATGTGTATCTGTACTGGCCCGCGAACGGCCGCACCGAAGCGCTGGTGCAGGAGAACGTGAGCAGGATGGAAGTCCTGCCGCGCCGCATGCCGCGCGCCGTGGCGCTTCCGGCCTCGACGCCATGACCGCGAAGCCTTCTTCACGCCGGCTGTCGCTGATCCTCGGCGGGTTGGCGATGATCGGTCCGTTTTCGATCGACACCATGTTCCCGGCGTTCCCGCAGATCGGCGAACAGTTCGCGGCCGACAAGGTGGCGCTGCAGCAGACGATCAGCGTGTATCTGTTCGCCTATGCGCTGATGAGTCTGGTCCATGGCCCGTTGTCGGACGCGATCGGCCGGCGGCGGGTGATCCTCGGCGGCCTGACGGTGTTCGCGCTGGCCTCCATCGGCTGCGCGCTGGCCACCAGCCTGCCGGCGCTGCTGGCGTTCCGTGCGCTGCAGGGCATGTCCGCGGGCGTGGGCCTGATCGTCGGCCGCGCGGTGATCCGCGATGTGTACCAGGGCCAGCACGCGCAGAAACTGATGAGCCAAGTGTCGATGATCTTCGGCATCGCCCCGGCGGTGGCGCCGATCATCGGCGGCTGGATACTGGGCTGGGAACGCTGGCCTGCGATCTTCTGGTTCCTGGTGCTGTTTGCGGTGCTGCTGTTGGCCGCGACCTGGATCGCGCTGCCGGAAACCCATCCGCCGGAGGCGCGGTTCCGGCCGTCGCCGAAACAACTGCTGCGCAATCACGCCTATATCCTGCTCAACGGCCGCTTCCAGCGTTTCGCGGTCGCCGGTGGCTTCAATTTCGCGGCGCTGTTCCTGTACATCGCTTCGGCGCCAGCATTCGTGCTGGATCACCTGAAGCTGCAGCAGGATCAGTTCGGCTGGTTCTTCGTGCCGACCATCGCCGGCATGGTGATCGGTTCGTTCCTGTCCGGGCGCGCGGCGGGGCGGATCAGCGGCACGCGGCTGGCGGGCACGGGTTTCGCGATCTGCGGCTTCGCCGCGGTGATCAACATCGCCTACAACCTGTGGGTGCCGCAGCCGTCGATGCCGTGGGCGGTGGTGCCGATGGCGATCAACGCCCTGGGTATCGCGCTGGTGTTCCCGATCCTCACCCTTGCGATCCTCGACATGTACCCGCGCCAGCGCGGCGCGGCCTCGTCGCTGCAGGCGTTCACCAGCCTGATCCTGCAGTCCACCGTCGCCGGCGTGTTCTCGCCGATGCTCAGCCACGACCCAATGTGGCTGGCGTTGAGCGCCGCCTTCTGCACGCTGGTCGGTTTCGTGTTCTGGTGGTGGGAAGTCACGCATACGCGGCTGCCGCCGGAGTCCGAAGCGATGCCCGTGGAACCGCCGGCGTTGTAAGTCGCAAAAAAAATATTCCGGCGGACTGTCGATCGGCGGTGCCTTGGCGCATCTGTGAAGTGAGACGGCGCTCCGTCGTCTCGCCCCTTTCCGAATTGCCAGAAGGAGTATTGCCGTGGAATACATGCTGATCTTCAATGAAAGCCCGGAAATCTTCGCCAAACGCGAAGATCCCGCCGAGGCCGGCCCCTACTGGGGCGCCTGGAATGCCTATATCGGCGCGATGAACGCCGCCGGTGTGGTGATCAGCGGCAATGGCCTGCAGGCGCCGCACACGGCAACGCATGTCCGCATCCGCGACGGCCAGCGCATGGTCCAGGACGGGCCGTTCGCCGACACCAAGGAGCACGTCGGCGGTTATTTCATCATCGCGGTGGATTCGCTGGACCATGCCCTGGAATGGGCGGCGCGCAGTCCCTCGGCCGAATACGGCAGCACCGAAGTGCGCCCGGTGCTGCCGCCACCGCCGCAATGAACGAC
>JAYUUH010000041.1:0-6312 GCA_043754745.1 Lysobacter sp. | reverse complement strand
TTTTTCGGCCGCTCGCGGCTACAAGGCCGGCGGTTTCAACTTCGATCGCGTGCAGTCGAACAATGGCCTGTCCAGCGGTACGGCGGGCATCGTGCCGGTGAACGACACCTCGTTCCCGGGTGAGTTCGTCGACAGCTTCGAACTGGGCACCAAGACCACGTGGCTCGGCGGCAACCTGCTGCTCAACGCGACCCTGTTCCACCAGACATACACCGACTTCCAGCTCAACAGCTTCCTCGGCACCAGCTTCGTGGTCCGCTCGATTCCCGAAGTGACTTCGAAGGGCCTCGATGCCGAATTGCTGTGGAAGACCGGCGGCTGGATGGTGCAGACCGGCCTGACCTATGCCGACACCAAGTACGGCGACGATCCGTTGCCGGACGCCGATCTGGCCCTGTTGCCCGGCAACCGCGCCAGCTTTGCACCGAAGTGGTCGGTGACCGGTTCGGTCGGCTACGAATGGGATGTCGGCAGCAATCTGGAAGCCAGCGCGCACCTCGGCGCCAAGTACATGTCCGATTACAACACCGGTTCCGACCTCGATCCCGAGAAGCAGCAGGACGCGTACTCCGTACTCAACGCACGCGTCATCCTCGGTCGTCGCGATGGCCGTTGGGACGTCGAGCTGTGGTCGCAGAACCTGACCGATGCCGAGTACTACCAGGTCGCTTTCGATGCGCCGCTGCAGACCGGTACCTGGAACGCCTTCCTCGGCGCGCCGCGCACCTACGGCGTCACGTTCCGCGTGAAGTACTGATCCGAAGCAGCCTTCCCGCTGCCGCAACACCGCTCCTGGACGGCCCGCTTCGGCGGGCCGTTTCTTTTTGCAGGTTGCGGCCGCCGGCCCGCGGGCGCATGCTCCGCGCGGGGAATCATTCGGAAATCGATTCGTTGCCGGCGCGTCATCGCACAACTCCGGCCCGCAGGAATCCGAACGCCGGGTCAGGCGACAGACGCAACCTGTCCGACGTTCGAGGGGACGGAATTCCCGCATGGCAGGAGTTCCGCAGTCACAGGTCGAAAGCCAAGGAGAACGTCGATGTCCAAACCATCGTTCATGCACGCACGCACCATCCGCCGCGCCCGCTACGCGCCCCATGCGCTCGTCGCCACCGTGGCGCTGGCACTGGGCCTGTCGGGCTGCGGCGCCAAGCCGGAAGAGCCCGCGGCCAAGCCCGCCGTCGCCGCGGTCGCGCCGGAACCCGCCCCCGCCATTTGCCAGGCCAGCGCGAGTTGGATCACCAATCCCGCTCCGCCACCGGAAATCGCCAGCGCCGAAACGTTCTGCGACTTCTACCAGTTCTCGTGGCAATGGTTCCTCGCCCAGACTTCGCCGGTTGACGCCGCCAACGCCGGCAGCGAGCGCGTGTTCGAACAGAACCGTCTCATGAACCCGATCGTGAAGAGCGGCCAGTGCTCGCTGCCGATGCTGCTGGGACGCGCCAGCGCCGCGCAGATGCTGGCGGTCCGCGACGACAAGCCGCTGGGCCTGGAAGACACGCAGGCCGATGGCAACGCGATGTACGACCAGAACGGCAACCTGCTGTACTACAACATGTGGTATTCGAAGGCGATGTGCGAATCCACCCAGCAGGGCTTCGCCCCGGGCACGTTTGAGATCAAGGTCGCCTGGAAAGTGCTGCCCGCAGCGGATCCGACGTATTACTCGATGCAGGCCACGCTGCCCGGCGGCACCACGCCGGTCATCCTCGGCATGGTCGGCTTCCATCTCGCGAACTGGACGCAGCATCACCCGGAAATGATCTGGGCCACGTTCGAGCACAAGACCAACGCGCCGCTGTGCGACGGTTCCAGCCCGCAGCCGGCCTCGGGTTGGTCGTTCGCCAGCAAGGACGCCGCGACCTGCCTCACCGCGAACCCGCAGCCGACCTCCGGCCCGCCGAGCGCAGCCTGCGACAGTTTCAAGTTCAACACGCCCGACAAGTTCGCCAACCCGCCGCCGCCGGCGACAAACACCGCCAACAACATCTGTCGCCAGTTCTCCCATGGCAATCAGCCCGGCCAGTCGGTCAACGGCAACGACAATGCATCCAATCTGCTGGCGATCCAGCAGCTCAACGATCAACTGGTGGGCGCCAACGGCATGCTGACCAAGCTTCCCGACACCGATCCGATGGCGATCTGGAAGAACTACGAAATGATCGGCGCGCTGTGGACCAAGGCGGGCGCTTCTTCCGGGAATGCGCCGGTGCCGCACATGTCCAACGGCAAGGTCGTTCCCGGCGATCCGACCAGCCCGCAGCGCGGCTCGCTGGAGTTGGCCAACATGAGCATGGAAACCTTCCAGCAGGGCGATACCTCGTACATCCCCAACTGCTTCGGTTGCCACAACTTCAACACCGCCACGCCGTTGAATGTGAGCCATATCTGCGACAACCTGTTCAGCGTCGACAGCACGGGCAAGAACTGCGTGATTCCGCCCCGGGGCGAGGCCGCGGCGACCGCGCCGCGCGCCGCTCCGGACGCGGCCGAGCTGCGATAGGCCCAGGCTGGTTACCGATCGCTCGTCGCACGGCAATGGCCCGCCCCGCGCGGGCCATTGCTTTTCGGGCTGTTGTCCCCGGGGCAGCGGCGGCCGTTATCATGCGGAAC
Organism: Lysobacter sp.; assembly: GCA_043754745.1. GTDB lineage: Bacteria > Pseudomonadota > Gammaproteobacteria > Xanthomonadales > Xanthomonadaceae > Lysobacter_I. Next base: position 3,699 of record JAYUUH010000041.1, on the reverse strand, counting down.
CGGGCGCACCCCGTCGCGCCGCCACGGATCCGCCGCATGACGTTTCCCACCGATGTTGAGCTTCGCGACCACGCCGAAGCCCTCGGCACGCGTTTTCGCAATGCACGGCATACCCTCGTCACCGCCGAAAGCTGCACCGGCGGCTGGATTGCCAAGACCGTTACCGATGTCGGCGGCTCGTCCGACTGGTTCGACTGCGGCATGGTCGCTTATAGCTATGAAGCCAAGCAGGCGATGCTGGGCGTCCGCCCGGAAACCCTCGAAAGCCATGGCGCGGTCAGCCGCGAAACCGTGATCGAAATGGTTTCGGGCGCCCTGGTCCACGCCGGCGCCAGCATCGCGGTCGCGGTCACCGGCATCGCCGGCCCCGGCGGCGGCTCGCCGGACAAACCCGTCGGCACCGTCTGGATCGGCTGGAAACGCCGCGGCGGCTACGCCCACGCCCAACTCTTCCATTTCGACGGCGATCGCGACGCCGTGCGCCGGCAGACCGTCGCCGCGTCGCTGCGCGGCCTGGAAACCCTGATCGAGACGCCCTGATCCCGATGCGGATCGACTTCCATCTGCCTCGCCGCTGCCTCTGTAGAGCGGAGCGCAGCTCCGCTGCGCGTTCCAGATAGCGGCAGCAGTGGATCGCGGCTGTAGACCGCTTATCACTGCAACGCCAGCGGAGCTGCACTCCGCTCTACGGGATAGGTCGTGGCGGTTTCGTATCATCTGGATCCAGGGGATCAACCAAGCGTTTCGATCGTTGACGCGGCAGGCGTTAGTAGTAATACTACTAACCATGGACCTGACCGAAACCCAACAAGCCATTCTCGCCCTCATCTCCGAGCGCATTGCCGCCGACGGCGTGCCGCCCTCGCAGACCGAGATCGCCCACGCCATGGGTTTCAAGGGCGTCCGCGCCGCCCAGTACCACATCGAAGCGCTGGAGCAGGCTGGCTGCATCCGCCGGGTGCCGGGGCAGGCCCGGGGCATCCGGCTGGTGCATGAGGCTGCGAACGACGCCCTCGACATGCCACCGATCTCCGCGCTGTCCGACGACGTGCTGCGCTTGCCGCTGCTGGGGCGGGTCGCCGCGGGGTTGCCGATCGGCGCCGACCTGCGCTCCGACGATTACATTTTGCTCGACCGCGCGCTGTTCTCGCCCGCGCCGAATTACCTGCTGAAAGTGCAGGGCGATTCGATGATCGACGAAGGCATCTTCGAAGGCGACCTGATCGGCGTCTACCGCACCAGCGAAGCGCGTTCCGGGCAGATCGTGGTCGCCCGTATCGACGACGAAATCACCGTCAAGCTGTTGAAGATCGGCAAGGACCGCATCCGCCTGCTGCCGCGCAATCCCAGCTACTCGCCGATCGACGTGACGCCCGACCAGGATTTCGCGATCGAAGGTTTGTACTGCGGCTTGGTGCGGCCGAATCGATAAGGCTGATCCGGTAAGCGCGATGCGGCATTTTCCTACAGCCATCCGCGCTGTTTCCCGATGCCGCCGGACACGAAGCGCAATTAAATTTCCGGGTGTCGCAGGTTTTGCGACGGGTCATCCCTAATCTGCAGCCACTCCCGGCTTCCAACCTTATTTCTACACATTCACTGACGAGGATTCCACGATGGACGAGAACAAGAAGCGCGCCCTTTCCGCCGCCCTGAGCCAGATCGACAAGCAGTTCGGCAAAGGCTCGGTCATGCGCATGGGCGACCGCCCGGTCGAAGCGGTCGAAGTCATCGGCACCGGCTCGCTGATGCTCGACATCGCGCTGGGCATCGGCGGCCTGCCGAAGGGTCGCGTCGTCGAAATCTATGGTCCGGAATCCTCAGGCAAGACCACGCTGACCCTGCAGACCATCGCCGAATGCCAAAAAGCCGGCGGCACCGCCGCGTTCATCGACGCCGAGCACGCGCTCGACCCGATCTACGCGCAGAAGCTCGGCGTCAACATCGACGAACTGCTGCTGTCGCAGCCCGACACCGGCGAACAGGCGCTCGAAATCGCCGACATGCTGGTGCGCTCCAACGCCGTCGACATCGTGGTGATCGACTCGGTCGCCGCGCTCACTCCGAAAGCCGAAATCGAAGGCGAGATGGGCGACCAGCTCCCGGGCCTGCAGGCCCGCCTGATGAGCCAGGCGCTGCGCAAGCTCACCGGCAACATCAAGCGCAGCAACTGCATGGTCGTCTTCATTAATCAGCTGCGCATGAAGATCGGCGCGATGATGCCGGGACAGAGTCCCGAGGTCACCACCGGCGGCCACGCGCTCAAGTTCTACGCCTCGATCCGTCTCGATATCCGCCGCATCGGCAGCATCAAGAAAGGCGAGGAAATCATCGGCAACCAGACCAAGATCAAGGTCGTCAAGAACAAGCTCGCGCCTCCGTTCAAGCAGGTCATCACCGAAATCCTTTACGGCGAAGGCATCAGCCGCGAAGGCGAACTGATCGACATGGGCGTCGAAGCCAAGATCGTCGAGAAATCCGGCGCCTGGTATAGCTACGACGGCGAGCGCATCGGCCAGGGCAAAGAGAACGCACGCCAGTACATGAAGGAAAATCCCAAGGTCGCCGTCAAGCTGGAAGCCGCGCTGCGCGCCCAGTTCGTGCCGGCGGACGCGCCGCGCGATGCGGCCGCCGCCGAGGACGACGCCGAAGTCTGATGCAGCGGGGGCGGGCCGGATGGCCTCGTCAGCGGACGGCCCGCCCCCGACGCACTTCGTGCTCGTATGCAATCAGTGAACACGATATGTCATGGATGGCATGTCGGCGGATCGGATCCCCAAGTCCGATCCGCATCTGCGGCACCGCTCGCCGGTGGGGTCGCATGCCGGGAGGCCTCATGGATGGGGTTTTCCGGTTCTTTTTTTGTGATTTTTTTTGCGTTTCGGGATGACAAACCCCGCGCATCATCGATGGAGAACGCGACGGAATATCCTTCGTCGTCCTAGTGTGCGCGCAAGGCGCATGCGTGCGCGGCGGCGTGATGAGCGCATCGACCGTGATGGAGCCTGCTGACATTTCCTGTCAGCAGCCGACATCCACAATGCGGCTTCATGACATCGGACATCGATCATGACCAGCGAAGCCATCCCCGCTTTCTCCGGCGGCGGCCTCTGCGGTGCCGTACGCTATGTAAGCAGCGCGGCCCCACTCATCGAAGGCAACTGCCATTGCCGCGACTGCCAGAAGGCGTCGGGCAGCGCCTACGCGCCCACGCTCTTCTTCCCGCTGGAAGCGGTAACCATCACCGGCGATGCGAAGTTCTTCGAAAGCATCGGCGGCAGTGGCCAGCCGATCCGACGCGGGTTTTGTCCGGGCTGCGGTTCGCAGTTGTTCGGCCTGCCTTCGCTGCGCGACGACATGATCGGCATCCGCGCCGGATCGCTCGACGATACCGCTGCGTTCCGCCCGCAGGCGGAGATTTTCACTTCGCATGCGGCGCCTTGGGACAGCATGAGCGATGCCACCGCGAAGTTCGAAACTTTGCCGCCGATGCCTTGATGCTACCCACTCGCCGCGAATTCCTGGTGGCCGCCGGGGCAGGGATGTTCGCAATGGGTTTGCCCGGCTGTGCCACTTTTAACGGAGAACGATCGATGTACGGTTTGATCGGCAAGATGAGCGCCAAACCCGGCCAGCGCGATGCCTTGATCGCGATCCTGCTCGATGGCATCGATTCGATGCCGGGATGTCTGAGTTACA
>JAYUUH010000040.1:0-6319 GCA_043754745.1 Lysobacter sp. | reverse complement strand
TCACGATGATGATCTCGATCAGGGTCATGCCGGCCTGCGAACGGCGCGGTGCGGGACGGCGGAACGGGCGGGAATTGCGCATGTCGGTCAGTCCATTCATAAGTGGGAACGCTCGGAAACGAAACACATGGAATTTCGATGGCAGGCCCGGAAACGCCGGACCTTGCGCGGCTTCGATCAGATCGATTCGATCAGATCGAACCGCTGAGCTGGTACATCGGCAACAACACCGCCATGATGACGAAGCCGATCACCACAGCCAGGATCACGGTGATCGCCGGCACCAGCGCCGCGAGCATCCGGTCCAGCGCCAGCCCGGTTTCGGATTCGAAAGTGTCGGCGGTCTTCAGCAACATGGTATCGAGCGCGCCCGACTCCTCGCCGACCTGGATCATCTGCAGCGCCAAGCGCGGGAATCGCTTGCCCTTGCCCAGCGCGACGGACAGGCCGACACCGTTCTTCACATCGGCCGCAGCAGCTTCGACATCGCCGATCAGGGCTTGGTTCCCGATGATCCGGCCGCCGATGCCCAGCGCGGTGAGCAGGGGCACGCCATTCCTGAGCAATGTGCCGACCGTGCGCGCCAGCCGCGCGGTTTCCATCTTGGCGACGATCGGGCCGACGAGGCGCTGCCGCAGCAGCCATTCGTCGAAACGCGCGCGGAATTCCGGGGTGCGCCACTTGCGCGCGAACAGCCACGCGCCCAAGGCGGGAATCGCGATGAACAGCCACCACCAGTCGCGCACGAACAGGCCCAGCGCCAGCACGAAGCGCGAGAACAGCGGCAGCTCGGTGTCGAGGTTTTCGTACATCGCGGCGAACTGCGGCACCACGTAACCGAGCAGGAAGAGCAGCGAGAAACCGACCATCGTCATCAGGATCGCCGGATAGATCAGGGCATTGATCACCCGCCCGCGCAGTGCGCGGCTGCGTTCGAGGTAATCGGCCAGACGCTGCAGGGTGTCGTGCAAGCTGCCGCCGGTCTCGCCGGCGCGGATCATGTTCACGTACAGGCGCGAAAACGCGCCGTGCTGGCGCTCCAGCGCCACCGACAGCGAGGTACCGCCGCGCACCGCATCGCGGATGTCCTGGATGGTGCGGCGCGCCACTTCGTCCTCGGGCAGCTCCAGCAGGATCGACAGCGCCCGGTCCAATGGCTGGCCGGCGCCGAGGAGGGTCGCCAGTTGCTGGGTGAACTGCACCAGCCGCGCGCCCGCGAAGGGCTTGGGTTTGAACAGGCTGCGCCACGCCAGCTCGCCGCCGGCGGAGGCGAGCATCGCCTCGACCGGCAGATGCCCCTGCTCCTGCAGACGCAGCACCACTTCGGCGTCGCTGGCGGCCTCCATCTGGCCGTCCAACACTTCGCCGCGGCTGTTCAGGGCTTTGTAGCGGTACAGGGGCATGGGAACCGGGCAGTCGGATCAGCGGAAAGGACACGATGGCCAGCAGAGGCCATCGCGGTCGAGCGCGGGAGCATATCGGCCACCGGCCCGGATTGGGAACTTTCAGCAGCGCGAAGGTTCCCCGGACGGCGCCGCACGCCCTTCACTTCGCCGTCGGCGCGAGGATGCTGCGTTCGATCAGCGCCAACAGTTGCTGGCGCTGCGCGTGCTGTGCGGGGGTGCCTGCCGAGGCGACGTGGCGCTGGTAATCCGGCTGCTTACAGGCGAAAACATTCAGGCAAATCAGGTTCATCAGCCGCGAACCCCGGGCGCAGTCGTATCCGGCGCGGCAGGCCGCCACGATCCACGCCTCTTCAGCGAACGAGCCTTCGAACGCGGGCGCCTGCACCGGGTCCGGCCAGGGGCCATCGAGCTTGGGCAACAGCAACGACATTTCGAAGATCGCATCGGGATCGCCGCTCTCGCGGGCTTTGTCGATGAAGTACCGGTACTGGCTGGAACTGAGTTTGGGAACGGTACGGCTGAAGTAGCGCATTTCGGAGACCAGATCCCCGCTCTTGGCGCTTTTGTGCAGCCAGAAGTCGGCAGCCGCCAGGTTGTTGCGCAGATCGGCGTTCGCCTGCACGCACAGCCGTCCTTTATCGCGATTGATCCCTGCCACCGCCTGAGCCGCGGCGGGATCGGATTCCGCCAGTTGCCCCAGCAATTGCAGGCCACTCCGCAGGCCGCCATCGAGCGCCCGGCAGTCCTCGTAGACTTCCGACAATCTGCGCTGGGCGACGAGATCGCCATCCATCGCTGCTTGCCGGATCTCGATGTAGCTGGCCTCGCGCCACAGATGCCGGCGATGGGCGATGCCCTGCTTGATGCGTTCGCTGCGTTCGGCGCGCTGCGCCTCGGTCAAGGGCTTGGTGGGCCGGTCGCCCGCATCGGACGCATCGGCCGCAGGCCCGGGATCACGGACGATCCACCACCAGCCACCCGCAACGACGACGACCACCACGACGGCCGCGCACACGGCGACCACGACGCCTTTCTTCATCCCCGAATCCTCATGCTGACCTTTGTTCCGCGCCGGATCGGACGCGTGCGGAGAAACATGCCGCCGTCGCCATCATGCGTCCTCGGTGACGCGCAGGACTTCTTCGATGGTGGTCACGCCGGCCAGCGCCTTGACAATGCCGTCCTCGTACATCGTGCGCATGCCGGCCTGTCTCGCCAACTGCTCCAGTTCGCCCATGCCGGCATGGCGCATCACCGCGCGGCGGATCTCGTCGTTCATCACCAGGAATTCCATGATGGTGGTGCGACCGAGATAGCCGGTGGGCGCGGCCACCGAACCCCGCGGGCGATACAGATAGATCGTGCCCTCCGGCTGGTAGCGGCGGAAGTTGAACTTCTCGATTTCCTCGGGCGACGCTTCGTAGGGCTCGGCATGGGTGGGCTCCAGCCGGCGCACGAGGCGCTGGGCGAGGATGCCGTTGATGGTCGAGGTCAGCAGATAGTCCTCGACGCCCATGTCGAGCAGCCGGGTGATGCCGCCCGCGGCGTTGTTGGTGTGCAGGGTGCTGAGCACCAGATGGCCGGTGAGCGCCGACTGGATCGCGATCTTGCAGGTCTCCAGATCGCGCATTTCGCCGATCATGATGATGTCCGGGTCCTGGCGCACGATGCTGCGCAGGGCATGGGCGAAATCCAGCCCGATCTGCGGCTTGGCCTGGATCTGGTTGATGCCCTCGATCTGGTACTCGACCGGGTCTTCGACGGTGATGATCTTCACGTCGGGGGTATTGAGCTTCGCCAGCGCGGTGTAGAGCGTGGTGGTCTTGCCCGAGCCGGTGGGGCCGGTGACCAGCATGATGCCGTGCGGCTGTTGCAGCACGTGATTGAACTGCGGCAGGAATTCGTCGGTGAAGCCCAGCTTGTGGAAATCGAAGACCACGGTTTCGCGGTCGAGCAGACGCATCACCACCGATTCGCCGTGCGCGGTCGGCACCGTGCTCACGCGCAGGTCGAGTTCCTTGCCCTGCACACGCAGCATGATCCGGCCGTCCTGCGGCAGGCGGCGCTCGGCGATGTTGAGCTTGGCCATGATCTTCACGCGCGAGATGACCGCGGCGGTGAGATTGGCCGGCGGGCTTTCGCCCTCTTCCAGCACGCCGTCGATGCGGTAGCGCACCTTGAGGCGGTTCTCGAACGGTTCGATATGGATATCCGAGGCGCGCAGCTCGACCGCGCGCTGGATGATCAGGTTCACCAGGCGGATGACCGGGGCTTCCGAGGCCAGATCGCGCAGATGCTCGACATCGTCGACATCGCCAGTCTCGCCTTCGGCGGTTTCGACGATCGCGCCCATCGCGCTGCGGCCTTGTCCGTGCCAGCGCTCGATCAGGTCGCCGATCTCCGAGCGCAGTCCGACTAACGGCCGCACCTCACGCTGGCTGGCCAGCCGGATTGCGTCGAGGGTGTAGACGTCCTGGGGGTCGGCCATGAGGACGGCGACGTGGGCTTCGCTCTCGCCCACCGGCACCGCCGCGAACTGCTTCATGAACTTGAGGGTCAGCTCGACCCCTTCCGGCGGCAGATCGGGCAATTCCTTCACCGCCAGCAGCGGGAGGCCCAGCACGTCGGCGCAGGCTTCGGCATGGTCGCGTTCGGACACCAGCCCGAGCCGGGCGATCAGCGCCAGCAATTCGCTGCCGGTTTCTTCCTGCAGGCGCTGGGCGCGCACCAGATCGGCTTCCTTCAGCCGGCCTTTCTCGAGCAGCGCGGCGACGATGCGGTCGCCGTCGCTCGCCAGCGGCGGTCCAACCTGTGCTTCCGATGACGACTCTGCCGCTGTCTGGACCACTGCGTTCACGGGTGCTGCCCTTGCTGCCGCTGCCGCGGTCGATGTTGAGGAAAAGTCATACTTTAACGCGTCGAACCGGACCGGGCCGCACTGCGCATCCTGGACGGAAGCCGGATGGACTCGGGCAGATGGGTTCGGGGCGGGATCGTTTGGAGCAGCATCCGTCGGATGGGACCGGCGGTCACTCGAGTGGTTCCGCAAAGCCGCCCCATCCGCGCCGCACGACTCGCCCTCTCCCTCATGTTCATGCGGGGGAGGGTTGGGGAAAAGGCATTACAGCATCCGGGAACCTCAACGCACCTCGGCCACTTCCACACCGTCCATGCCCGCCGCGAGGGTGCGCGCGTCGCCGCCCTGGGCGAGCTTGATCTTCAGGCGCACCTCGTTCTGCGAATCGGCGAAGCGCAGCGCGTCCTCGTAGCTGATCTCGCCGGCCTGGTACAGCTCGAACAGCGCCTGGTCGAAAGTCTTCATGCCGAGGTTGGTCGACTCCTTCATCACTTCCTTCAACTTGTGAATTTCGCCATCGCGGATGTAGTCCTGCACCAGCGGCGTGCCCAGCAGGATTTCCATCGCGACCTTGCGGCCCTTGCCGTCCGGGGTCGGGATCAGCTGCTGCGCGACCACGCCCTTGATGTTCATCGACAGATCCATCAACAGCTGGCTGCGGCGGTCTTCCGGGAAGAAGTTGATGATGCGGTCCATGGCCTGGTTGGCGTTGTTGGCGTGCAGGGTACACAGCACCAGATGCCCGGTTTCCGCGAAGGCGATGGCGTGGTCCATGCCTTCACGGGTGCGCACTTCGCCGATCATGATGACGTCCGGCGCCTGGCGCAGGGTGTTCTTCAGCGCGTTCTCCCAACTGTCGGTGTCGATGCCGACCTCGCGCTGGGTGACGATGCAGCCTTCGTGTTTGTGGACGAATTCGATCGGGTCTTCGATGGTGATGATGTGACCCGAGGAATTCTGGTTGCGGAAGCCGATCATGGCCGCCAGCGACGTCGATTTGCCGGTACCGGTGGCGCCGACGAAGATGATGAGACCGCGCTTGGTCATCGCCAGGGTCTTGATGATCGGCGGCAGCGCCAATTCCTCGATGCTCGGGATCTTCGTCTCGATCCGGCGCAGCACCATGCCCACCTGGTTGCGCTGGTAGAAACAGCTGATGCGGAAGCGGCCGACGCCGGACACGCCGATCGCGAAGTTGCATTCGTGCGTCTTCTCGAACTCCTCGCGCTGCGAGGGCGTCATCACGTTCAGGACCAGCTCGCGACTCTGCTGCGGCGTCAGCGCGTTCTGGGTGATCGGCGAGATCTTGCCATTCACTTTCATCGCCGGCGGCATGCCCGCGGTGATGAACAGGTCCGACGCTTTCTGGTGCGCCATCAGCTTGAGGAAAGAGGTGAAGTCGATGGTGCTCATGGAGAACTCCGGGTACTTGTGCTTTTCATTCCGGGCACGGCGATTAGGGCTTCATCACAACGAAAACGGGTCAGCCTGCTGTTGCGATCAACATGGATGAAGCAGGTCCCTCCCCCGGGCCGGACCCGGGGTCGGAATGACATGAATGCTTATTCGAACAGCCGCTTGTCTTTCGCATAACCCTTGGCCTGCTGGCGGGTGATCAGGCTGCGCTTGACCAGATCCTGCAGATGCTGGTCGAGGGTCATCATGCCGTGGGCCTGGCCGGTCTGGATGGACGAATACATCTGCGCGACCTTGTCCTCGCGGATCAGGTTACGGATCGCCGGGATGCCGACCATGATCTCCCACGCCGCGGTGCGGCCGCCGCCGACCTTCTTCAGCAGCGCCTGCGAGATTACCGCGCGCAGGGATTCGGACAGCATCGAGCGCACCATCGGCTTCTCGCCGGCGGGGAACACGTCGATGATGCGGTCGATGGTCTTGGCCGCGGAACTGGTGTGCACGGTGGCGAACACGAGGTGCCCGGTCTCCGCGGCGGTCAGCGCCAGGCGGATCGTCTCGAGGTCGCGCAACTCGCCTACCAGGATGTAGTCGGGGTCCTCGCGCAATGCCGAGCGCAGTGCCTCGTTGAAGCCGTGGG
>JAYUUH010000039.1:0-2152 GCA_043754745.1 Lysobacter sp. | reverse complement strand
CACCACCATGCATTTCACGCCGTGGTAGCGGGCGGCGATGGCGAGCTGGTAGGTGCCGATCTTGTTGGCGACATCCCCGTTCGCGCAGATGCGGTCGGCGCCGACGATCACCCATTGCACCTGTCCGGTCTTCATCAGATGCGACGCGGCGGCATCCGCGATCAGAGTGGCGTCGATGCCATCCTGCTGCAGTTCCCACACCGTCAGCCGCGCGCCCTGCAGCCAAGGCCTGGTTTCGCCGGCGAACACGCGTTCGATGCGCGCCTGCGCCACGCCGGCGCGGATCACGCCCAGGGCGGTGCCGAAACCGGCGGTCGCCAGCGAGCCGGTGTTGCAGTGGGTCAAGACGCCGCTGCCCTTGGCGATGAGCTGCGCGCCAAGCTTGCCCATCTTGTGGTTCGCGGCGAGGTCTTCGCTGGCAATGGCCTGCGCCTCGCGCAACAGCACGCTGCGCCAGTCATCCCCGGCGCTGGCCAGGGCTCGACGCATGCGCTGCAGCGCCCAGGCCAGATTGACCGCGGTCGGTCGCGCGGCGTTGAGGTGCGCCATCACGGGTTCGAGCCGTTCGCCTGCTTCGGCGGCGGTTTCGACTTCGCCGCCGCTGGTCGCGTCGAGTTCGCGCGCGGCCAGCACCACGCCCCAGGCCGCAGCGATACCGATCGCGGGCGCACCGCGCACGATCAGCGCATGGATCGCTTGCGCGACTTCGCCACTGGTGCGGCAGGCCACGTATTCGACGGAGAACGGCAGTTTGCGCTGGTCGAGCAGTTCGAGGGTATCGCCGGTCCAGCGGATCGGACGGATGCGATCGTAGAGCGCGTAATCGATGTCTTGTTTCATCCGTGCATTCTACCGGCAGCCGAAAAAAAACGTCCCGGCAAGGGCCGGGACGCGATTGTCAAGCGGGTGGACTGCCGCGAACTTCAATCCGGGCGTTCGCCGCGTTGTACGGGGTTTTCGCGCTCGCGGGGGGAAGGTTCTCCACGCGGAGACGACGCTTCCTCCGCAACGCCGGGCTGCGCCGCACCGGCGGTAGTGCGCTGTTCGACTTCTGCGGCCGGGCTTTTTGCAGGAGAAACGGGAGCCGCCGGCTGCGTTTCTTCAACGGGACGGATCTGGCGGACCCGAAGCGCCTCATCACGATTGTCTTCATGAGCGTGAGGACGCTCGGTCACATTTTGCGCCGACTGGCGCCGAGCTTCTTCCCGGCCGGACGCGTCCTGGAGAACACCAGGCGCTGCGACGGACTGTTGGCCGCTTGGAACGCCGCCGCCGAGATCGCCTGGCGGGCGCACATTGGCGCCCGGGGGACGATAGCTGCCGCCGTTGCCGCGTCCGATCACGAATTCCGCGCGGCAGCCTTGGGTCACCCACACGCCATTGCGCGAACGACCCCAGGTCTGGTTCTCGACGCAGGGCTTGCCGGACAACTGCCGGAGAAGACGGATATCGCCGCGACGGTTGCCGGTGAAGCTGCAACTTTGGCTGCGATTGTCGTTGGATTCGCAGCGGATGAGGTCGCTGCCGCCGTAACCGCTGTTGCCGTGGTAGCCGCCATTGTTGTTGCCATAACCGTTGCCATAACCGTCTGTGCGGAACAATCCACGGCAGCCGTTGCTGACCCAAACGCCACGAGAATCGGTGCCCCAGCTCTGGCCACGAACACAGTGGGTGTTGGATAGCTGTCGGATGAATTCGGCGCGTCCGGAACTGGCGCAGCGTTCGGTGCGGCCATTGCTGGATTCGCAGCGGAACGTGGCTTCGCTGTTGTTGTCGTAGCCGTTGCCATAAGCATGGCCGTTCCCATAGCCGTTCCCGTAACCGCTGCCATAACGGTCGTCGTCGTCGTCATAGCCATAGCGGTCGTCGTCATAATCGTTGTAGCCAGTGACACTGAACTCGGCGCGACAACCGCCGCTGACCCAGATGCCACGCGAATCGGTGCCCCAGTTGCGGCCGCGGACGCAGGCGTTGCCCGAGAGTTGCCGGACCAGGCGGATATCGCCGCCGCCCACCGCGCACCGTTCGGTGCGGTTATCGCGGGATTCGCAGCGGATCACCGAACCGTCGTTGTAGTCGTTCCACTGGGCGGACGCCGGCATGCCATAGGCAGCGCCGGCGAGGAAGACTGAAGCGGTCAGGGCAAGACGGG
>JAYUUH010000038.1:0-19207 GCA_043754745.1 Lysobacter sp. | reverse complement strand
GCTTTCCTGGGCTGACCTGATTATCCTCGCGGGCAACGTCGCGCTGGAATCGATGGGCTTCCGGACCTTCGGCTTCGGGGGCGGTCGCGCCGACATCTGGGAACCGAACGCCGATATCGACTGGGGCCCGGAAAAAGAATGGCTGTCTACCAGCGACAAACCCGGCGGCCGCTACTCCGGCGAGCGCGAATTGGCCAATCCCCTTGCGGCCGTGCAGATGGGCCTGATTTACGTGAATCCGGAAGGCCCGGACGGCAATCCGGACCCGCTCGCATCGGCACGCGATATCCGCGACACGTTCGCGCGCATGGCGATGGACGACGAGGAAACCGTGGCGCTCACCGCCGGCGGCCACACCTTCGGCAAGGCACACGGTGCGGGCGACGCGTCGCTGGTGCAGGTCGAGCCGGAAGGCGGCGATGTCGCCGATCAAGGGTTCGGCTGGATCAGCAGCTACGAAAGCGGCATGGCCGGCCACACCATCACCAGCGGCATCGAAGGCGCGTGGACGCCGACGCCGACGACCTGGGACATGAGTTACTTCGAGACGCTGTTCGGCCACGAGTGGGAATTGACGAAAAGCCCCGCCGGCGCGCACCAGTGGAAGCCGAAGGGCGACGCCGGCCGCAACGTGCCGGACGCGCACACCCCGGGCGTGTTCCACCAGCCGATGATGACGACGGCCGACATGGCGATGCGCATGGATCCGGCCTACGAAAAAATCTCGCGCGACTTCCTGGCCAACCCGGCCAAGTTCGCCGACGCCTTCGCCCGCGCCTGGTTCAAGCTGACCCATCGCGACATGGGCCCGCGCGTGCGCTACCTCGGCAAGCTCGTGCCGTCCGAGGAACTGATCTGGCAGGACCCGGTGCCGGCCATCGACCATCCGCTGGTCGATGCGAACGATGTCGCCGTGCTGAAAGCCAAGGTGCTCGCATCGGGCCTGACCGTTCCGCAGCTGGTCTCGACCGCATGGGCCTCAGCGTCCACCTTCCGTTGCAGCGACAAGCGTGGCGGCGCCAACGGCGCGCGCATCCGCCTCGCGCCGCAGAAGGACTGGGAAGCCAACCAGCCCGCGCAACTGGCCAAGGTGCTAAGCGTTCTGGAAGGCATCAAGCGCGACTTCGACGCCAGCGCCGGCAAGGAAGTGTCGCTGGCCGACCTGATCGTGATCGCCGGTAACGCGGCGGTCGAAGCGGCGGCGAAACAGGGTGGCTACGACGTGACCGTGCCGTTCTCGCCGGGCCGCACCGACGCCACCGAAGCGCAGACCGACGCCGACTCGTTCGCACCGCTGGAGCCGAAGGTCGATGGTTTCCGCAATTACGCCGCGAAGGGCTTCGAAGGCTCGGAAGCGGAAATGCTGATCGACCGGGCGAACCTGCTCAGCCTGAGCGCGCCGGAGATGACCGTGCTGGTCGGTGGTCTGCGCGCGCTCGATGCCAACGTCGGCGGCGCGAAGCACGGCGTGTTCACGCATCGCCCCGGCACGCTGAGCAACGACTTCTTCCTCAACCTGCTGGACATGCGCACGAAGTGGAAGCGCTCGGAAACCAATACGCATGAGATCGAAGGGCGCGACCGTAGCAGCGGCGAATTGAAGTGGACCGGCACGGTGTCGGATCTGGTCTTCGGTTCGAACTCGCAGTTGCGTGCGCTCTCCGAGGCCTACGCCGCGAATGATGCGAAGCAGATGTTCGTCGATCACTTCGTCGCCGCCTGGACCAAGGTGATGAACCTGGATCGCTTCGATCTGAGGTGACCGCGTCGCGGAACGTTCGTCGTACCCGCACCGTGTTCCGCTTCGACTTCAACGCCGACGGCTCACCCCGTCGGCGTTTTCGATATGGCGCCGGCTTCCCGGTCGCGCCCGCTTTCAGAGGGCATCGATATCGCCCAAGGCGCGGATCAGGCGCCGCGCGCGCTTGTCGGGTTTGCTCTCCGGCGGCTGATAACCGGCACGACCCGCGCGCAGCGCGGCGATGGTGTCGAGCCGCTTCGCCTTCGACTCGTCGGACTCGGCGTAGAGCGTCTGCGCGACCGACGCGGGACCGCGCTGTTCGCTCAGGCCGGCGACCACGATCTCGAACACCTCGTCGCCGCGTGCGATGCGCATCGCGTCGCCCACGCGCACCGTGCGCGAGGCTTTCGCGCGCTGCCCGGCCACATCGACCTTGCCGGTGTCGATCGCCTGCTTGGCGAGACTGCGGGTCCTGAAAAAACGCGCGGCCCAGAGCCAGAGGTCGAGGCGGACGGTAGTGGGTGCGGCGGCCAGCATGGGATCGGCGGAAACGAAAGGAGCGGAGGCAGACACGAGGATACCGGACGGAAAGGTCGTCTTTCGTTGGGCCGCGATTTCCGGGGGAGCGAAAGGCCACAAGGCCATCTCGCGGTGGCCGGGCATTCCCCGAAAAGCGAAAGGCCACCTTGCGGTAGCCGAGCATCCCCAGAAAAGCGAAAGGCCATCTCGCGGTGGCCGGGCATTCCCAGAAAAGCGAAAGGCCACCTCGCGGTGGCCTTTCTGCACAACCTCGCAGCTTGCGGCGGCTCAGACGGCGGCGGCAGCCTTCGTCTTGCTGTGCATCGACAAATCTTCCTTGATGCGCGCCTTCTTGCCTTCCAGGTTGCGCAGGTAGTAGAGCTTGCTGGCGCGAACCGCGCCGCGACGCTTGACCTGCACCGATTCGATGACCGGGCTGTGGGTCTGGAACACGCGCTCGACGCCGTAGCCGTGCGAAATCTTGCGGACGGTGAACGCGGAATTCAGGCCGCCGTTCTTGATGCCGATCACCACGCCCTCATAGGCCTGCACGCGCTCGCGATTGCCTTCCTTGACTTTGACGTTGACGATCACGGTGTCGCCCGGACCGAAATCCGGAAGCTGACGCACGACCTGCTCGGCTTCGAACTGCTGCAGCAGCGTGTTGATGGAGGGTTTATTCATGGGACAGGCCTGTTGTTGGTTGCCTTCGAAGAGGCATTGTTGTTGCGCGAGTGCACGTGGACCCGCGTCATGGCATGGGTGGAACACTGGATAAAACGGTAAGCCACGCATTATAAGGGGAAATTTCCCCGCGGTGCTAGGCCCGGGCTACTCCTCCCCCAGGGCGGCCAATTCGGCCAGAAAGGCTTCCAGCAGCGTCCGGTCGGCCTTGGACAGTGCGGCATATTCGATCAGCTCGGGCCGTCGCAGCCAGGTCCGGCCGAGCGACTGCTTGCGGCGCCAGCGGGCAATCTCGGCGTGGTTCCCGGACAGCAGCACCGGCGGAACGCCGCCCAGGGGATGTTCCAGCGGCCGGGTGTAATGCGGGCAATCCAGCAGCCCGCCCTCGCCTTCGAAACTGTCCTGGGCGGCCGATTCGGCATCGTTCAGCGCACCGGGCAGCAGCCGTGCGGTGGCGTCGATGACGACCGCAGCCGCCAGTTCGCCGCCGGACAGCACGTAGTCGCCGATCGACAGTTCCTCGTCGACCTCCGCCTGCAACAACCGTTCGTCCACGCCTTCGTAGCGGCCGCAGAGCAGGATCAGCCGCTCGCGCCCGGCCAGTTCACGGGTCTTGGCCTGGGTCAGCGGCGCGCCTTGGGGAGACATATAAATTGTATGCGCCGGGCGGGGATCGGCCTCGCGTGCGGTCTTCAGCACCGCCTGCAGCGGGTCGATCAGCATCAGCATTCCGGGGCCGCCGCCGAACGGGCGGTCGTCGACCCGACGATAGTTGCCCTCGGCGTAGTCGCGCGGATTCCACCCATGGATCGACAGCAACCCGCGCTCCTGCGCGCGCCCGATGACGCCGTGACCGGCGACCTGGGTCACGAATTCGGGGAACAGACTGACGACATCGATGCGCATGGCTGCTTTTCGTAGGAACGGCTTGCGCCGCGAAAACGCCGATCAGAAATCCGCGTCCCAGTCGACGACGATCTTGCCGCTGTCGAAATCCAGCGAGATCACGTAATCCGGACGGGCGAAGGGAATCAACCGCTCGCGGTCGCCGCGGACCGTCATCACGTCGTTGGCGCCGTTCGAGAACACGCTGGTGACGACACCCAAATCGACGCCTTCGACATTCGCGACGCGCATGCCTTCGAGATCGATCCAGTAGAACTCGCCATCCTTGGGCGGCGGCAGCGCGCTGCGCAACACGTATAACTCGGCGCCGCGCAGGGCCTCGGCCACGTCGCGGTCCTCGACGCCCGGCAGAGTGCCGATCAGGCCTTTGCCGCCCGCACGGGCGCGGGCGCCGTCGACTTCACGCTCGCGCCCTTGCGCATCGCGCAGGATCCACGGCTGATAGCGCAGCAGGTTGCTCTGCGGCTCGGTCAACGATTCAAGTTTCAGCTCGCCGCGGACGCCGAACGCGCCATGGATCCTGCCTACCAGGATGCGGCGCGTCGGGTCGTTCATCGGGCTGGGTGGCCGCGGCGGACCGCGGCCGGCCGATCAGGCGGCAGGTGCCGCAGCGACAGCCGCGGTGGCGGCCTGCTTCGCGAACTGCTTGTAGAGATCGGCGACCTTGTCGGTCAGCTGGGCGCCATGGCCGATCCAGTGCTTGGTGCGCTCGATGTCGAGCTCGACGCGCTTTTCGTTACCGGCGGCAACGGGGTTGTAGTAACCCAGACGCTCGATGTTGCGGCCGTCGCGCGAGCTGCGGCTGTCCGTGACGACGATGTGATAGAAGGGGCGCTTCTTGGCGCCGCCACGGGTAAGGCGAATCTTGACCATGAGTCGATAGTTCCTGTGGAGCCCAGCTGCCGGAGTGGCAGGGTAAGCCGGCCATTATAGCCGTCGAGCGTTCCCGGGGGAACCATCCCACCATCCCTTTTGTAGAGCGGCTTTCAAGCCACTGCTTTTCCTGAAGATGCAGCAGCGGCCTGAAGGCCGCTCTACGGGCTCAGCTCAACGAAACGGCATTCCGCCGCCCCGCCCGCCCATCATTCCCTTCATGCCGCGCATCAGGCCTTTCATGCCGCCCGAGCTGAGCTTGCTCATCATCTTTTCCATCTGCTGATACTGCTTCATCAGTTTGTTCACGTCGGCCGGGGTGAGGCCGGAACCGCGGGCGATGCGGGCGCGGCGCGAGCCGTTGAGCAGCGCCGGATTGCGACGCTCCTTCTTGGTCATCGAATTGATGATCGCGATCAGCCGCGGCACTTCCTTGCCGGTCACCTGGTTCTTCACGTTGTCCGGGATCTGGCCCATGCCGGGCAGCTTGTCCATGAGTCCGTGCAGGCCGCCCATGTTCTGCATCTGTTCCAACTGGTCCTTCATGTCGTTGAGGTCGAACTTCTTGCCCTTGGTGATCTTCTCGGCAAGCTTCTGCGCCTTGTCCTTGTCGACCTGCTGTTCGACCTGCTCGACCAGCGACAGTACGTCGCCCATGTCGAGGATGCGACCGGCGGCGCGGTCCGGATGGAAGACATCCAGACCATCGGGCTTCTCGCCGATGCCGATGAACTTGATCGGCCGGCCGGTAATGTAACGCACGCTCAGCGCCGCGCCGCCGCGGGCGTCGCCGTCGGTCTTGGTCAGCACCACGCCGGTCAACGGCAACGCTTCGCTGAAGGCTTTGGCGGTGTTCGCGGCATCCTGGCCTGTCATCGCGTCGACCACGAACAGGGTCTCGACCGGATTGATCGCAGCGTGCAGCGCCTTGATCTCGACCATCATCGCTTCATCGATGGCGAGGCGGCCGGCGGTATCGACGATCAGCACGTCGACATACGACTTGCGCGCATCGTCGATCGCGGCGCGGACGATGGCTTCCGGCTTCTGCGACGCGTCGGATGGGAAGAACAGCACATCGACCTGTTCGGCCAGCGTTTTCAGCTGCTCGATCGCGGCCGGGCGATACACGTCGGCCGACACCACCATCACTTTCTTCTTGCGCTTTTCCTTCAGGTGCTTGGCGAGCTTGCCGACCGTAGTGGTCTTGCCCGCGCCTTGCAGGCCGGCCATCAGAATCACAGCCGGTGCCGGCACGTTGAGATTCAGATCGGACGCCGCCGCGCCCATCACCGCGGTCAGTTCGTCGCGGACGACCTTGATCAGGGCCTGGCCCGGGGTCAGCGACTTCAGCACTTCCTGGCCGACCGCGCGGACCTTGATCCGTTCGATCAGCGCCTGCACCACCGGCAGCGCCACGTCGGCTTCGAGCAGTGCGATGCGGACTTCGCGGGTGGCTTCGCGGATGTTCTCCTCGGTCAACCGGCCGCGGCCGCGGAGCCGCTCGATGGTGCCGGACAGACGCTGGGTGAGGGACTCGAACATGGGCGCGGACCGCTGCGGAAAGACGCCGATTATATGCGGTGCGGGAAGGTATCGCCGTATGCGACACTGGTCCGATGACAATCGTTCTCATTGCATCGGTGCTGTACCTGCTCTCCACGGCGCTGCTCGCGCGCCACTTGGCGCAGGCCGGTCCGGGCGTGTCGCCCGCACTGTGGGCCATGCCCGCGCTGGCGGCCGTGCTGCACGGCGCCGCGCATCTGCTGGCCTGGCGCGAAGCCGGCGGGGCGAACCTGCATTTCTTTTCGGCGCTGTCCCTGGTCGGCCTGGGCATGGCCGCGCTGACGGTACTGGTGGACATGCGCGGCCGGATGGCGGCGCTGGGCGTGATCGTGTTTCCGATCGCCGCCGCAACGCTGTTGCTCTACCACGGCTTCGGTCGCCAGGATCCGCAGTCCTTGGGCTGGCGCGGACAACTGCATGCGTGGTGCGCATTGCTGGCCTACGCGACGCTCGCGATCGCCGCCCTGCTGGCGATACTTTCCTGGGCGCAGGAGCGCGCGTTGCGCCGCCGCCGGCTGCACGGCTGGCTGCGCGCGCTGCCGCCGCTGGTGGAGCTGGAAACCCTGCTCTTCCGCACCATCACGGTCGGTTTCATCCTGTTGACCGCGACGCTGTTGACCGGCGCGCTGTTCGTCGAAGACCTGATGGCGCAGCACCTGGCCCACAAGACCGTGTTCAGCGTGCTTTCGTGGCTGGGATTCGGTGCGCTGCTGGTCGGCCGCTGGCGCTACGGCTGGCGCGGCGCTAAGGCCGTGCGCTGGACCCTGATCGCGATGACCCTGCTGGTGCTGGCCTTCTTCGGCAGCAATCTGGTGCTGGAACTGGTGCTGCAGCGCCGCTGACCGCGTAGCTGCCCGCGACCACGGCCTGCGACCAGCACCCGCGATTACCGACGGCACAGCACTGGAAGATCCAGAATCGCATACACGACTGTCGGCAATCGCGACGACGGTCTTCGTTGGGATTCTCACGAAAATCAGGGTTGCCACTGGAATCTCGACGCCGGCTGGCTTAAGTTCTATGGCCATGGACGCGTGTTTTGCTTACCGGCTTGCATAAAGGATTCCGGCGGAACAGGCCCTCGATCCGGGCCTGCGACCTTCTCGTTCACGGGGGAAATTGTTGTGAAATCGATGGCATCGGTGTGGCTCGTGTGTCTGGCATGGCTGTGGACGGGGATCGCCAGCGCGCAGACCGCGGCTCAGGACCTCTCCAAGCAGTGCCCCGCCTTCCTGGACGGAACCGCGGAAACCCTGCGCTGGGAAGTGGTCAGCGTGCCGGACATGCTGTACTGCCGCGCCCTGCGCACCGACGACGGCGTCGAGGCGTTCGCGCTGACCATCAGCCGCGAATCTCCATTCAAGCCGCGCCGGGGGGATCGCGCCGAAGTGTCGATCTCGAACGGCCGCGAGGTGCAGTGGTACCGCGGCGAAGTTCCGACCGAGCCGAAGGTGCTGATCCGCGAAGCCCTGCTCGAACTCGAAAACGACCGCGTGATGCACATCTTCATGCGCGCCAACGATGCCGAACAGTTGGGGCGGCGCCAGCAGTACGTGCTTTCGCTGCCGCTCCCGCCATTGAACGACTGACCGTTTCACGCTCTCGCGCCGCGACCTCGCCATGTTCCCGCACCGGCCTTGTCCGTTTCGCCGTCGCATTCGAGGAGAGCAATCATGATCAAACGTCTGAGCGCCGAATTCATCGGCACGCTGTGGCTGGTTCTGGGCGGCTGCGGCAGCGCCGTACTGGCCGCCAATTTCGGCGGCGACGGCAATCCGCTGGGCATCGGCCTGCTCGGCGTATCGCTGGCCTTCGGGTTGACCATGCTGACCGGCGCCTATGCGTTGGGCCATATCTCCGGCGGGCACTTCAACCCGGCAGTAAGTTTCGGACTGTGGGCCGGCGGTCGGTTTCCGGCGAAGGATCTGGCGCCCTACATCGTGGCCCAGACGCTCGGCGCGATCGCGGCCGGATTCCTGCTGTTCCAGATCGCCAGCGGACGGCCGGATTTCGTCATCGATCCCACCGCGGCCGGCGCTTTCGCTAGCAACGGCTTCGATACGCTTTCGCCCGGCGGCTACAGCGCAGCGGCGGCGTTCCTCTGTGAAGTGATCATGACCGCGTTCTTCTTGGTCATCATCCTCGGCGCGACCCACAGGAACGCACCAGCCGGATTCGCGCCGATCGCCATCGGCCTGGGCCTGACCCTGATCCATCTGATCAGCATCCCGGTCACCAACACCTCGGTGAATCCGGTGCGCTCGACCGGCGTGGCGCTGTTCGCCGGCAGCGGTGCCATCGGCCAGCTCTGGCTGTTCTGGCTGGCGCCGATCCTGGGCGGCCTGATCGGCGGCTTCCTCTACAAATGGCTGGGTCAGGACCGCAACTGAGCGGTACTGGAAAGGCCGCTCAAGACGTCCCGCGACCGATCCGAATCAGACGCGAGACTCTTCCGACCCCATTTTCGTTCCTGAACCGGCACTGGCACGATCGATGCTTGCTTTACTAGTCAAGACAGAGGGCCGATCAAGCCGCTGTCCACGGATGACCACCCACATCCCCCGGAGTACGCAATGAATCCGATGTCATCGCTGCCGTTCGTGCTGTCCGCCGCACTCTTCGCCTCCACGGCGTCCGCGCAATCCGCCCCGGAATGTCCCACCCTGCCGTCCGACGCCGCCAATCTCCGCTGGACCACCTTGCGAACGGACAGCGCCCTGCTGTGTCGAGCGATGGACGTCAGCGGCCAGGAAGCGTTCGCCGTCACCGTCGCGCGCAAATCGCCGTTCAAGCCGACCGGCAACCTGCGCGAAGAGTCCGGGGAGATGCAGGGCCAGAAACTCTGGTGGTACCGCACCGAAATCGCCGGACGCCCGGACGAACTGGTACGCGAAACGCTGGTCAAGCTCGGCGCCGACCGCGTGGTCCATGTGTTCATCCGCACGTCGGACAAGGACACCATGGGTCGCTACCAGCGCGTCGTGCAGGGGCTGCAGTTCGACGCCGGCAACGTGGCGCGACGCTGAGCGACGGCGACGCGGCTGGTCAAGCCGCCGCGTCGCAGCGATGCAGCACACGCATTCGCCGCAATACAGCGCGGATCAGAAACGTCCCTACTGGAAATCCACGAACGCCTGCATCAATTCTTCGCGGGTGTTCATCACGAACGGCCCGTGGCGCGCGACCGGTTCGCCCAACGGTCTGCCGGCGACCAGAATCGCCCGAACCCCTTCCAGGCCAGCACGCAGCGACAACCGCTCGCCGCCACCCAGCACCGCCAGCGCATGCGTTTCGAGGCCGCGCGCATCCTCGCCCTCGCCGACCGACACTTCGCCTTCATACGCATAGAGAAATGCGTTGTGACCGGCAGGCAGATCGAATATCCATGCGGCGCCGGGCTGCAGATCGAGATCGAGATACAGCGGTTCGGTCGCCGGCTGCACGATCGGTCCGCGCACGGCACTGCCATCGGCAACGACGACTTCGCCGGCGATGATCTTCACCGCGACGCCGTGGGCGGGATGCGCGACCGGAATTCGCTCCGGAGCGAATTCCTGATAGCGCGGCTCGCTCATTTTCTGCGCCGCCGGCAGATTCACCCACAGCTGGAAACCACGCATGCGGCCTTCCTGCTGTTCGGGCATTTCCGAATGCACCAGGCCGCGGCCGGCGGTCATCCACTGCACGGACCCCGGCACCAGCACGCCTTCGTTGCCTTTGTTGTCGCGATGGCGCATGCGCCCGTCGAGCATGTAGGTCACGGTCTCGAAACCGCGGTGCGGGTGCTCTGGAAAACCGGCGATGTAATCCTCGGCGCGATCGGTGCCGAACTCGTCCAGCATCAGGAACGGATCGAGGTCCGGCAGCTGCGAGGTGCCGATCACCCGGCGCAGTTTCACGCCGGCGCCGTGGGAGGTGGGCTGCCCGTGCACGGGGCGGGCGATGCGGGCAAAAGTGACGTTGTGGTCGAACATGGTCACTCCGTGTCAGTTTGAACCGTCGATTCAGGTCGACACGATGTGTGGCCAGGGCCTTCCCGGCCCCAGCGTCGGGTCTAGAACGTAACGCTGCGGCGCTGCTGCAGGAAAACGGATGGGATGTCCGTTTTCCAACAGGCATCTACCGGGCCCGCAGCCGCCAAGCGCGATGGATCCGCGGGTTGCGGGCGAAATCCGGCGGGATGGTCGCTGCACTGATCTCCTCGCAGATCGCGAACGCCGAGACGGCGGCTTCGTCGAACCGGAACCGGCGGTAGTTGTTCGAGAAATACAGGGTGCCGCCGAACGCCAACCGGGTCATCGCCGCTTCGAGCAGGCGGACGTGGGCTTTTTGGACGTCGAAATCGTCGGCCCGCGCGGAATTCGAGAACGTCGGCGGGTCGCAGAAGATCAGGTCGTACTCGCCCCGGTCGGCCAGCAGCCACTCCAGCGCGTCGGCCTGCACCAGACGGTGGCGCGCCCCGCCGAACCCATTGAGCTTCAGATTGTCGGAACACCACTGCAGGTAGGTCGCCGAAAGATCGACCGATGTCGTCTGCGCCGCGCCGCCCACCGCCGCATGCACGGTCGCGGCGCCGGTGTAGGCGAACAGGTTCAGGAAGCGCACGTCGCGGGCGTCTTCGGCGATGCGCAGCCGTATCGGCCGGTGGTCGAGGAACAGGCCGGTGTCGAGATAATCGAACAGATTGACCCGCAGCCTGGCAGCGCCCTCCCGCACTTCCAGAATCTCGCCGCGCTTGGACGTGCCGCTGTCGGCGTATTTGCTGCCGCCCTTGCCCTTCGCGCGGGTTTTCACCGCAACCCGCTCGCGCGGCACAGCGAAGGCGTCGCGCGCGCCGGCAAGCAATTCCTGCAGGCGCTTGCGGGTGGTCGCTTCCGGAATCTCGGCCGGCGCGGCGTATTCCTGCACGTGCAGCCACAGTTCGCCGGTGGTGTCGCCGATATAGACATCCACCGCTGCGGCATATTCCGGAATATCGGCGTCGTATACGCGATGGCAGGTCACAGCTTCGCGCGCGCGCCAGGTCTTGCTGGCCTTGAGATTCTTGCGGATGCGGTTCGAGACCATCTGCGCGCCTTCGCTCAAGGCCGGCGTCGGGGCGTCGACCGCCACCTCGCGCTGCGGCGGGCGCACCGGGTCGCAGACGATTAGGGCGCACTCGATCGCGCCGTTGAACACCTGGTATTTTTTCGCCGCGCGCAGACCGGTGGCGCGCGCCAGTTCGGCGTCGCCGCAGAGCAGACTGGCCTTCCATTCCGGCGTCGCGCGCTTGAGCGCATCGCCGAGGGCGCGATACAGCTGCGGATCGGCGGCGAGCCGCGCATCGTAGGGCGGATTGCAGACCGCCAGACCGCGCGGCTCCGCCAGCGCCGGCAGTTGTCCTACATCGCGGGTGGTGAAGTCGATGACTTCGACCACACCCGCACGCGCCGCGTTTTCGCGCGCGGCGCGGATCGCATGCGGATCGAGATCGCTGCCGTAGAAACGCATCTGCAGCACCGCGCGGCCGCGCTGCTCGCGCTGTGTCGCGTCCTCGATCAGCGTGCGCCAGTGCGCCTGATCGAAACCGAGCCAGCGCGATGGCGGCGCGCTCGCGCCCTGCAGGTCGCGCAGCAGGCCGGGCGCGACATCGGCGGCCATCAGCGCGCCTTCGATCAGCAGCGTGCCGCTGCCGCACATCGGGTCGAGCAGCGCGCCGCCTTCGGCGTACAGCTTCGGCCAGCCACCGCGCATCAGCACCGCAGCGGCCAGGTTTTCCTTCAGCGGCGCCTCGCCCTGCATTTGCCGCCAGCCGCGGCGATGCAGCGGCCCGCCGCCCAGGTCGATCGACAGGATCGCCCTGTGACCGACCTTCGACGCGCGCACCACCAGGTTCAGGCGCAGATCGGGCGATTCCAGATCCACGTTCGGGCGTTCGCCGCCACGGCCGCGCAGCGTGTCGACCACCGCGTCCTTGATCCGCTGCGAGGCGTAGCGCGCGTGGGTGATGGCGTCGCCGGACACATGCGCATCCACCGCCAGGGTCATGTCGGCGCGCAGATGCTGCGCCCAGTCGATGGCCGCGGCGCCCGCGTACAGCGCGCGCTCGTCGGGGCAGTCGTATTCGGCGATCGGCCACAGCACGCGGCTGGCGAGCCGCGACCACAGCACAGCGCGCTGGGCGTCGTGAAGCGTGCCGTCGACGTTCGCACCCGCGCGCGCCGCGGTGGCGTGCGCGCAGCCGAGCGCGAGCAACTCGTCGACCAGCAGATATTCGAGACCCTTGCCGCAACTGACGAAAAATTTCATGTGCGAAGACCTGCCAGCAGCGCGGCGAAGGCATCGGCCGAGGTCTGCACGTGATTGGAGAGGCGATGACTGTCGTCGACCATCAGCAGTTGCGCGCGGCGGCTGTGCGCCCAGTCCACGACCGCCATGGCCGGAATGAGTTCGTCGTCCCAGCCGTGGATGATCGTGATCGACACGTTCGGCGCGTCCAGCGCCGGCAGCGGCCCCATCGTCAGCGGCGGCGCCATCAGGAACAGCGCTTGCACCGGCACTTCGAGTGCGATCCGCCCGGAAATATAGGCGCCCAGACTGGAACCGGCCATCACCAGCGGGCCGCGCGCGGCGGCCGCGAATGCGAGCGCGCGCAGGCGTTGCAGCCGCGCTTCGACATCGCCCAGCTCGCTGATGTCGTGCCTGGCGTCGAGATCGGTGTAATCGGGACGCTCGTGGGTCCAGCCGGAACGCCCGGCGACCTCGGCCAACGCGGCGACTTTGGTCGCGTCGGGCCCGCTTTCGAACCCGTGCGACAGAATGCAATGACCGCGTGATTTCAAGTGTTCAATCCTCGATCCAATGAACCGCATCGCCGATGCGTAACGTGCCGCCTTCCAGAATCCGCGCGCACAGGCCACCGTGGCCGCGCATCGCGTTGTAACCGCCGGCGCCCAGCGCGAGCTCCATGCGCGAACACGGGTCGCAGGACGCAGTGCCTTCGCACAGCACCTCGCCGATGCGGAACCGGCGACCTTTGAGCGCGATCAGCGGAATGCCCGACACCACGAGATTGCGCCGCAGCGTGGCCGGCTCGATGGCATCGATACCTGTCAGCGCGGCGATTGCCGGAAGGTGCTCCGCCTGGATCAGGGTGATGCCGCGCTTGCCGCTGCCGCTGCCGTAACGGTCGCCGCGCAGGCCCTTGCCGGCCACGGCCTCGGCGCCGTCGACCTCACGCATCGGCACGTCGCGCGCGGGCCGCAGGCCGATCCAGCGCACCTCGCCAGTGCGGGGGAACTGCGTCATCAGGCGGTGGAGATCGGATTCGGGGGGCGGCAACATCGGTAAATGCTAGCATCCGGGGCATGATTCCCGACCTTCCGCCGATGCCGCCCTTGCATATCGACCCTCTACCTTATGAGCTGAAACTCGACGCCCGCCCGCTGTCGCAGATCGATCTGATCGTCGTCCACTGCACCGAAACGCCGACGCTGGACTCCGCGCGCGAATTCGGCGAACGCGTGCTGTACGAAACCAGCGGCACGGGCAACAGCGGCCATTACTACATCGACCGCGACGGCCGCACCACGCTGTACGTGCGCCCGGACCGCATCGCCCACCACGTCCGCGGCTACAACCCGCGCGCCATCGGCATCGAACTGGTCAACACCGGCCGCTACCCGCACTGGCGCGACTCGAGACACCAGGCAATGGACGAGGCCTATCCCGAAGCGCAGATCGTCGCGCTGATCGCGCTGCTGGCGCAGTTGCAGCGGCAGTTTCCAAGCGTGCAATTCATCGCTGGGCACGAGGACTTGGATCGCGAGATGGAAGCGGCGATGGATGATCCAACTGTGGAGGTGCCGCGCAAGCGCGATCCGGGGCCGCTGTTTCCTTGGGAGAGGGTGATGGAAGCGGTTGGATTGGAACGATTGATGCCGTGACAAAGCGAGGCTCCAAGCCGGATTTCGACCGGCGTCACGCGATCTTGCCTGCGCTGTTTCTCATCGTCGGGGTTTCTCGTCGTCGGGATCGGCGTGATGACCATGATGGTCATCTATCGCGATCATTATTTTTTCTAAGACGAGCCGCCATCATCGTGGTCGCCAGCATTCGGCCTGCTCGCGTTGTTCCTGGGGTTCAGCGCGCTGGAATGCGCAGCGCTCGTCTGGCTGACGCTGCACTTCCGTGACCGTGCCCTGTGGAAAGCGGCAATCCTTGGCCTCATCGCGTTCGCACCATGGACCATGGTCCACACCTTCACGGTCATGCACGCGCCCGGCTTCATCCTGATGCATGCGCTCTGCTCGACCGCTGTCCGCATCGTGCTTGCCGCGCTGCTGGTAGCGAATCCGATCGCCTGACTGATTGATCCTTGACCCGGTCGGCAAAAGCGGCATGGCGGGGAACGTCTGTGGCCACGAATCCATCGACCTGACATTTCGTGTTTAAATTCGACACATGATTTGATTTTATTCGATGCCCGAGCACCAGACAGTCGGCGGCACGACCGCAAAGTGCGATGCGCGAAAATCTCGCAAATATCTGGGATTTCAACTGCATCTGTGACCGCACCTCATGTCAATCCACCTCGGGTTGTGGTAATCACCATGCTGACTGAATCAACCTGCA
Organism: Lysobacter sp.; assembly: GCA_043754745.1. GTDB lineage: Bacteria > Pseudomonadota > Gammaproteobacteria > Xanthomonadales > Xanthomonadaceae > Lysobacter_I. The sequence continues at coordinate 4,305 of JAYUUH010000038.1, read as the reverse complement.
TTGCGCGCGCCGGCACAATCATCGCCCATGCCCTCAATCCATGCTGAACCGTAATTCCCGACAATCATTCGATCGTTGCTGGCTGTCATACGTCTCCGCTATGCTTCATCGCCCGCAGCGACCCGGAAAGCAGATTTTCCTCACCCGCGAAGTGCATGCCAGAGGAAGACCAGAATCGCCCGTAGATGTGCGATTGATTCATCACCCCCACCAAGGAAGATCATGCAACATCATAAAACTGCTCTTGCCGGAGGCGCGCTTTCGCTTCTCCTGATCATGCCGTTCGCATCGCAGGCCCAGCAACGCGAAGACACTGGCGACGGCTGGGGCCTGGGCCTGGGTGTCGCAGCGCGCAGCACCTTGTATGCAGGAGAAAGCAAGCGTGTGCAACCTTTCCCCTATATCAGATACGAAGGCGAACGGTTCTTCGTGGAAGGTCCCAAAGTCGGCTACAAGATCGTCGACGGCGAGATGTTCACGCTGAGCGGATTCGTCGCTGTGCGCGGCGATGGCGTAGACGTCGAGGACATGGGCGCGAATGAGCTTGCCCAGAACGGCATCAACCGCAACCTGCTGGAAGACAGGAAATACGCCGCGGACGCGGGCTTGTCCGCATCGTTCCGCACCGAAGCCGTCGGCGAATTCGAACTCGATGTCCGCGGCGATATCACCAGCACCAGTGACGGGTATCAAGCCTCGCTGGACTACCGGTACCCCTTCCAGGTCGGCTCGGTCACGTTGATCCCGGGTGTCGGCGCGACCGCGATGTCCAAAGACCTCGCAAACTACTACTACGGCACGTTGCCGAAGGAAGTCGCGCGTGGCGTGGTCGATTTCAAACCCGGACAGGTCACAGTTCCCCACTTCAGCATCTTCACTGTGGTGCCGATCGGCTCGAAGTGGATCGGTATGGGAGGCGTCAACGTCGACGTGTTACCAGATGAAGTCGCTGATAGTCCGTTGATCGAAAAGGACGCGGACGCTGTAGGCACCTTTTTTTTCGCCGTTATTCGTCAATTCTGAATGCCCGCATCGGAGCAGGATCGGAACAGGTCGCTTACCACTAACGCCGCCGAAGCTCCATTTCGGCGGCGTTTTCCGTGAGCCGCGCTATGCATCGTTGATCCGGCATCGCGGCTGAAGCTGCCTTGCCATGCCTCAACGTTCCGGCAGCGGGACGAATTCTGTTTCGCCTGGGACATGGCCGAAGCGATCGAGCAGCCAATCCTGTTTCGCCTGTTCGATACGTTCCTTCGACGACGACACGAAGTTCCACCACAGATGGCGCAGGCCGTCGAGCGGCTCGCCGCCGAGCAGCATGGCCTTGAGCGGCGTCTTCGCACGCAGGCGGTGGCGCACGCCGTCGTCGAGCACGACCAGGCGCATCGCCGGAATGTCGGCGCCATCGAGCTGCGATTCGCCTTCCAGCACGTACAACGCGCGTTCGCGATGGCCGGCGTCGAACTCGGTTTCGGCGCCCGGTTCGAGGTCGATCGCGACGTAGAGCGTGTCCGCGAAGACGCGCACCGGCGATTCCTCGCCATAGCCGCGGCCGGCGACGATGCGCAGCAGCGCGCCGGGGCGTTCGATCCGCGGCAGCGTGGCGGCGGGATGATGGCGGAAGGCCGGGTCGGTCTCCTCGTCGGATTTCGGCAGCGCCACCCAGGTCTGCAGGCCGTGCAGGGGCTGGCCGCTCGCGCGATGCCCGGCCGGCGTACGTTCCGAATGGGCGATGCCGCGGCCGGCGGTCATCCAGTTCACGTCGCCGGGGCCGATGTCCTGGATGGTGCCGAGCGTGTCGCGGTGGCCGATCCGCCCGGCCCACAGGAAGGTGACGGTGGCCAGTCCGATGTGCGGATGCGGACGGATATCGATGCCCTGCCCCGGTGCGAACACCGCCGGCCCCATCTGGTCGACGAACACGAACGGGCCGACGCTGCGGGCCTGGATGGACGGCACGGCGCGGCGGACTTCGAAGCCGCCGATGTCGTAGACCCGGGGCGCGATGACGGTGGTCATGGCGATCTCCTGCGGTGGGGAGCGCAGGGTCGCACGGCCCTCATCGATCGGCGACCGCACACCGGCAACGATGTGTGTCGGGCGGGAATCCGTCGAACGCCTATAATCGCGCGCACCCCCCGAACGGCCCGGCCATGAGCTCTCCCGTCTCCGAATTGATCGAACTGCTGTCGCTGGAGCGGCTGGAAAACAATCTGTTCCGAGGACAGAGCCGCGATATCGGCACCAAGTATGTCTTCGGCGGCCAGGTGTTGGGCCAGGCGCTCTCGGCCGCGCAGGCCACGCTGGACATCGACCCGGCCAAGGGCCCGCGCGACGCGCATTCGCTGCACGCCTATTTCCTGCGCGCCGGCGATGTCGAGCACCCGATCGTCTACGACGTGGATCGCACCCGCGACGGCGGCAGTTTCTCGGTGCGCCGGGTGACCGCGATCCAGCACGGGCAGCCGATCTTCGTCATGGCGGCGTCGTTCCAGATTTCCGAACCCGGCGCCGAGCATCAGCTGCCGATGCCGAACGTGCCGATGCCCGAGGATGTGGAGCCGACGCCGAAGCTCCCGCCCGAAAAACTGGCGAAATTGCCCAGCAAAGTGCAGCGTTGGCTGAATCGCATGGGCCCGTTCGAATTCCGTCCGATCTATCCGCGCGACGAACTCAATCCGCCGAAGCGTCCGCCGTTCCAGCAGGTGTGGTTCAAGCTCAGCGAAACCGTCGGCGACGCGCCCGAACTGCATCGCGCCCTGCTCGCTTACGCCTCCGATTTCCATCTGCTGGGCACCACGACCTTTCCGCACGGCATCAGCTATTACCAGCCGAACGTACAGATGGCGTCGCTGGATCACGCGCTGTGGTTCCACCGCGCGTTCCGCGCCGACGACTGGCTGCTGTATTCGATCGACAGCCCCAGCGCGCAGGGCGCCCGCGGGCTGGCGCGCGGGCAGGTTTTCGACCGTGCCGGCCATCTCGTGGCCAGCACGGTCCAGGAAGGCATGATCCGCGTGCTGACCGACGACACACACAAAGGTTGATCGCATATGCGTCAGGTCTTCACTAGCCCCCGTCTGGAAAACGTCGAACGGGTCGCCGCACTGCTGCAGGAACACGGTGTCGTCACTCGCATCACCAACGGCCGCACGTTCAAGGGCAGTCTCCGCGGAAATTTCAGTTATCGCGAATCCGCGAACAAGAATCCGCCCCCGGCGGTGTGGGTGGTGCAATCCGAAGACCAGCCCAAGGCGCGCGAACTGTTGCGCGACGCCGGCCTGCTCGACTCCGGCCGTTCCCCGACCAGTTACCTGTCGACGGACCTGTTGCACGCCGCGCGCGACAATGCCAACGATCCCGCGAAGCGACGGATGTTCCGGATCAAGGCGGGCCTGCTGATCAGTATCACGATCGCGGTCGGCCTCGGCCTGTTCAGCTGGTTGAAGTCGACGTCGAAGACGCCGGCGCTCGCGACGCCGGCATCGACCGGATCGACGCCAGCGCCGCAGGCAAGTGCAGCCGAAACGATCATGATGCCCACGGCCGACGCGCCCCAAGGCAGCTACGTGGTCGCGATGCCGAGCGCACTGGCCGCGATGCTGGTAACGGCGGAACTGCGGGCGCGCAAAGGCGCCGATGTCTGCCTGTCAGTGGATGGCGCGGATCCGTCGGAGACGGTGCTGGCGCAGTTCGATACCGGCGACCGCGCGCGCGTCCGTTCGCAAGCCGCCTGCGCCACCGATGCCGACGCGGCATCGGCGCTGTCGATCGACGTGCGCGAATATCGTACCGATGGCTCAGGCAGCGGCACGATAAGGCTCGAGATCGTCAAATCCGGCAAGGCGGAAAGCAGGACGCTCGAAGTGCGCCGCGATGACCTGGCATGGGAAGTGAAACGGGTCGTGCCCTGAGCGACGACGTCACGGCTCTTAACCCTGTAATTGCGACGTGTTCGCCCCGATCGCCGGGACGGACATTAGAAGCGCGCGCTTACTTCTGCTGGCGCGGCGCGCCACGTTCGCCGCGATGCGCTTTGTGATGGGCCTGCATTTCTTCACGGCTCAGCGTGCCGTCGTTGTTGCTGTCGATAGCGGCGAAGTTCTGCAGCATGCGTTCCTTGCCGGCAAGCTCTTCGCGACTGAACCGACCGTCCTTGTTGGCGTCGAGCTGGGCCATGCGGTCGCCACGACCGCGCTTGCCGTCGCGCATCCCGCGCTGTGGACGTTCCTCGGCGGTGATGCGGCCGTCCTTGTTCGCATCGAGCTTGTCGAAGTGCGCCGCGAACTTCGGCGCCTTGGCCGC
>JAYUUH010000037.1:0-2157 GCA_043754745.1 Lysobacter sp. | reverse complement strand
GATATCTGGGATCGGCAGACCGCCCTGCTTGTGCATGCCGGCCATGCCGCCGAGGCTGGCGCCGGCCATGGTGGTGCCGTGGTAACCGTTGTGGCGGCCGATGAAGATGTTCTTCTGCGGCCGGTCCTGCACCGCCCAGAAATGCCGGACCAGCCGCAGGATGGTGTCGTTAGCCTCGGAGCCGGAGTTGGTAAAAAAGGCGTGGTTGAGATCGGCGGGCGTGAGCTCCGCGAGTTTGGCCGAGAGCTGGATCGTCGGCTCCACCGTGCACTGGAAGAAACTGTTGTAGTAGGCCAGTTGGGTCATCTGCCGCGACGCGGCGTCGCCCAGTTCCTTGCGCCCGTAGCCGAGGTTCACGCACCACAGGCCGGCGAAGGCGTCCAGCAGCTTGTTGCCGTCGGCATCCCAGACATAGGCGCCTTCGCCGCGGGTGAGGATGCGGGTGCCTTTCTTCGCCAGCGCGGCGTTGTCGTTGAACGGATGCAGGTGATGCGCGGCGTCGAGCTGCTGCAGGCGGGCGATGTCGGTGTGATCCATAATGGTTCCGGACAAGAAATTGTAGGAGCGGCTTTAGCCGCGATGAGATGGATGACCGAAGCTGCCGATCAGACGTTCAGCAGCAGGAATTCGCGCTCCCACGAACTGATGACGCGGAAGAAAGTCTCGTATTCCTTGCGCTTGACCGAAATGTAGGCGCGCACGAAGCGCGCCCCCAACAGGTCGTGCAGCACAGTGCAGCCTTCCAGCTCGTCCAGCGCCTCGCCGAGCGAGCGCGGCAGCTCGAAGCCGACATCCTGGGCGCTGATGGTGAGCGGCGCGGTCGGCTGCAGTTTTTCGCGGATCCCGAACAGGCCGCAGGCCAGCGTGCCGGCCATCGCCAGGTAGGGATTGGCGTCGGAACCTGCGAAACGGCTCTCGACGCGGGTGTTCTCGGGCGTATCCATCGGCACGCGCAATCCGCAGGTGCGGTTGTCGTAACCCCACTGCACGTTGATCGGGGCGACTTGCCCCAGCGCCAGACGGCGGTAGGAATTCACGTTGGGCGCGAAGAACGCCATCGTCATCGGCACGTATTTTTGCAGGCCGCCGAGATAGTGATCGAAAATAGGGGTGTGCTCGCCCTCGCCTTTGCCGGCGAACACGTTCTTGCCGGTCTTCACATCGATCAGGCTCTGGTGGATGTGCATCGCGCTGCCGGGCTCGTTTTCCATCGGCTTGGCGAGGAAGGTCGCGTACACGCCGTGGCGCATCGCGGCCTCGCGCATCATCCGCTTGAACATGAACACCTGGTCGGCGCGCGACATCGCATCGGCATGGGTGAAGTTGACTTCCAGCTGCGCCGCGCCGGATTCGTGGATCAGCGTGTCCACGTCCAGTTGCATCGCATCGCTGTAGTCATACATCAGGTCGAGGATCGGGTCGAACTCGTTGACCGCGTCGATCGAATACGACTGGCGGGCGGTTTCGGGACGCCCGGAGCGGCCGGCGGGCGGCTGCAGCGGGAAGTCGGGGTCGGTGTTCTTCTGCACCAGGAAGAATTCGACCTCGGGCGCGACCACCGGCCGCAGGCCCAGCGCCTCGTAGGCATCGAGCACGCGCTTGAGCACGTTGCGCGGCGCCAGTTCGTGACGCTCGCCGGCCTTGGTGTAGCAGTCGTGGATGATCTGCGCGGTCGGATCGGTGGCCCACGGCACCAGGCGTACGGTGTCGGGATCCGGGCGCAGCAGCATGTCGGCGTCGGAAGGCGAAATCAGGTCGTAGTAATCCTCGGGATAATCGCCGGTGACGGTGGTGGCGAAAATGCCTTCCGGCAGCCGGGTGCCGTAATCGTGCGAGAACTTGTGGGCGGGAATGATCTTCCCGCGCGCGTTGCCGGTGATGTCCGGCACCAGGCATTCGACTTCGGTGATGTTGCGGTCTTTCAGCCAGCGGAGCAGCGCGTGCTCGCCCGGCTGGGCGTCGGCGGAAGCGGTCGCGGGTTTTCGCTTGGTGACGGTACGTTTGGAGGGCGCTTTTCGGGGTGGGGTTTTCGGGCTCATGCCGTCATCGTATCCGTTGGTTGGCGCGTTGTCGGCAGGCATCGCCGAAGGCGCGGAAAATGCCGTGATAAAAAGAGTTTTCGAGCACGCGCCACTCGGGATGCCATTGCACCGCGAG
>JAYUUH010000036.1:0-2160 GCA_043754745.1 Lysobacter sp. | reverse complement strand
CTCTTCGTTGCCGAAGTACTTCACCGTTTCGTAGTTCAGCAGCGAATCGACCGCGCGCTCGTTGGCGCGGGTGTCGGCTTCGACCGCGGCGCGGTAATAACGCGTGCGCCATTCGGTGATCATGAAGGTGAAGATCATGTAGGCGATCAACGTCGCGATGACGATCGCCGCGAACCCCCAGTCGTACATCCACACCAACACGCCGGTGACCAGCACGATCTCGAACAACGTCGGCAGGATGGTGTAGATCATCCAGTCGAGCAGATCGGAGATGGCGGAACCGCCGCGCTCGATGTCGCGGGCGACGCCGCCGGTGCGGCGGGCGAGATGGAAGCGCAGCGACAGCGCATGCAGATGTCGGAAGACCTGTAACGTCACCCGACGCGAGACCCGCGCCATCACCCGCGCGAACACGATCTGGCGCACTTCCGCGAACAGGGTCATGCCAACGCGCGACGCGCCGTAGGCCAGCAGCAGCGCCACTGGCATCACCAGCACGGCCGCGGCGTCGCCCTTGTCGAGCGCGCCGATGTCGAGCGCATCCACCAGTTTCTTCAGCACCAACGGCACCGCGAGACCGGCGACCTTGCCGGCGACCACCAGCGCCAGCGCCAGCAGGATGCGGGTCATGAACGGACGCAGGTACGGCACCAGTTCGCGCAGGATCTGGCTCTCACTGCGGGCGTTGGCCACTTTGACCACGGCCAGCGGCATCGGTTCAGGAGATTCGGGCGTCTGGGGTTCTGCGGATGCGACGGGCGGCGTTGTCATCGCAGCATGATGGGGCTGCGGCGGGTGGAATCAAAGCCGGAGTCGACGCCGGAAACCCTGTCCATCGCCGCGTCTTTGCGCACTGCGGCGCGGCCATGCTTCACTGTCGCGCATGGCCGTGTACGTCGACAACGCAGTGTTCCCGTGGCGCGGGCGGCGCTGGGCGCATCTGCTGGCCGACGATCTGGACGAACTGCACGCCTTTGCGTCGCGTCTGGGCATGCCGCGACACGCGTTCCAGGACAAGCGCAGCGGCGCGCATTACGACATCGACAGCGTCATGCGCGAAGCGGCGCTGCACCTGGGCGCTCAACCAGTGTCGCGCCTGCAGGACCGCGAGCGCATGCGTGCGATCATCGCCAACGCGCGGCGGCAGTGGAGCGGTTACGTCGCCAATGCAGTCGTCGACGCAACCGACGGCGGTGTCGACGCCTCCTGATCGTCGATGATGTCGTCACCCCGCACCTTGGAGAATCTGATGTCCACTTTCGATCTGTCGCCGCCGGGCGACGCTCAGCGCGCGACCCTGGCCGCCGCGCTGTCGCCCGAAGAACGTCGCGTGCTGCTGACCCACGGCACCGAGGCGCCGTTCTGCGGCGTGTTCCTCGACAACAAGCGCGAGGGCGTCTACGTCTGCCGTTTCTGCGGGCTGCCGCTGTTCCGCTCGAACGCGAAATTCGATTCCGGCACCGGGTGGCCGAGCTTCTTCTCGCCCTACGACGAAGCCCACATCGGCCGCATCCGCGACGCCAGCCATGGCATGGTCCGGGTCGAGATCGTCTGCAAGCGCTGCAGCAGCCATCTCGGCCACGTGTTCCCGGACGGTCCGCCGCCCACCGGCGAACGACACTGCCTGAATTCCGCGTCGCTGGGTTTCGTCGGCGCCGGCGAGGCCCTGCCCGATCCGCTAGGACGCGATGAAGGTACCGCCTGAAAGCCATCGGGTAGGCCGGCGGCGGGCGATTGCGTATCCTTTAACGTCTTTCGCAGCCCCGGCTCCATCGCCATGACCGATACGCTTCCCGACCGCATCTGCAACGATCCGCGCAGTCCGTTCTACAACGCCGAACTGCTGGAACGCGGCATCGGCATCCGTTTCAACGGCGTGGATCGCAACAATGTCGAGGAATACTGCGTCAGCGAAGGCTGGGTGCGGGTGATCGCCGGCAAGGCGCTGGACCGTCGCGGCCAGCCGATGACGATGAAGCTCAAGGGTACGGTCGAACCCTACCTGCGCGGCGCCGAAGCCGAGTGAGTCAGGCGGTCCTCGACTCGGACCGGACCTTTCACTTCGCTGTCGCGCCGCCGAGGTGGCGCGACAGGTACGCGAGCAGTTTCGCGTAGAACTCGCGCTGGTGGGGCTCGGTGTAGAAGCCATGCCCCTCGTTC
>JAYUUH010000035.1:0-6352 GCA_043754745.1 Lysobacter sp. | reverse complement strand
CGCACGCTGTCGTCGCGATGATCGGCGTGTGAATCGAGCCTTGAAAAATCAGGGATTTTTCGCGGCTTCGACGGAGAACGCGTATCCGGTGGATGACGCAGCGGACCCGGCGAAACCGCGACCGCTTCGTCCTGCGACGCAGCAACGCTTATGGGGCGAAGTAGGTCGCGATCGACGAATACACGTCGGAGAAGCGCGAGTAGTAATCCGGGTCGCTCGGCGCCGTGCAGTACGACAGGCCGCCGTACAGACCGCCGCGCAGCTGGTGCGTGCCATCGCTGTTGACGGTGAACAGGGCAGAACCCCGAAGAGCCGCCTTCGGTCACGCCGGTGTTCCACACCACGCGATACAGCGGCGACTTGCCGTCGATCGACGTGGACAGGCCCGTGACCGAACCCAGCGAATACATCTTCGCGTCACCGGCCGGATGGTGGATGCCCACGATCGAAGTGCCGGTGGCGCCGATCGCCGCGCTGGTCCACGACGCATAGACGGCGCCGGCCGGCGGGGCGGTCTTGAGTTCCAGCAGCAGCGTGTCGCGGGTGGTGTTGGAATGGCGGAGGAACGCGCCGCCGGTCAGCGTCACCGCGCCCGCCGCCTGGGTGGTGCCGCCGCAGGTGGTGGCCTTGTAGAACCAATACGTCTGCAGCGTGTCGGCGACGGCCTGGGTGCTAATGCAATGCGCCGCGCTCCAGAACAGCCGCTTTTTCGGCGAATGGCTGTTGTTGAGCAGCGTGCCGGTGCAGAGATAGGAACTGCCGCCTTTGGTGAACACCATGCGCGCGACGGCTTTCTCGGCGTTGAGGAAACCGGTGGTGGGATTGACGCGGCAGACGATGTCCTTCTCGCAGCTGTCGCTTTCGCCGATCTTGGTGCCCAGTTTGGCCAACGCGCTTTCGCTGGCGATGGGGCTGGTATCGAGGTGCGAGATCTGCGCGATGGCGAGGTTGAAGTTCTGCGGACGCTGGCCTTTCGCCAGTACGATTTCAACCGTGGCCTTGTCGCCCATCAGCACCGGCGACCAACCGGCGTGCTGGCCGACGAACGCGCGGCCGTTCTGTTCGAACACGCGCCCATCGTTGCCGCCGAAGCGCAGGGTAACGCCGGCGGGATTACCGCGGCCGTTGCTCTTCAACGTCAGACCGGCGCGCATCGCGACTGCGGTTTCCGAGGAGATCGCGAAGCGCGCCGCGATGCTGCCGTCGCTCTGGCGTTCCCAGCCAAGATTGGACAGCGGGATCCGGCTGTTCGGCACATTGCGCGCGAAACCGACTTCGAACGGCTGGCCGCGCTTGACCTGATCGATGCGCCGCGATTTCAGCGCGCGCATGTCGGCCAGCGCGGGCGCGCCCAGCGCGACCAGCGTGGGCGCAGTGGCTTCCCGGGTGGCGAATGCGGCGGCGCCCATGGCCTTGGCCATCGGCGCTTCGCTGACGAAGGCCTCGTTCATTTCGACCACCGGCGCGGCGGCATATGCAAAAGGTGCAGCGAGCAACGTTGTAACGATCGCGATGCAGATCCGGGTCTTGCGTACCATTGGCGACTCATCCTTGTTGACGTTGGTGCGGTAAGGAATACCGATACGCGACACGTCTTCCATGACCGGAGATGGCCGGGAAGAGTCTGCGATCGTTTCCCCGAGGGTGTTGGTGGTGCCGATTGCCGTGCCGCCGTTCATGGGCAGAAGGCTCACCGAGCGTATACGCGCCGCCGCCCATTTTTTGCGACGATCGTCGCTGTTCTCATGCGCGATGCAGCATCTCCACCGATGCTGCAATGCGGCAGTCGAAGATATTCAACAACTGCGATGCGAGCAGCGAAACAGCCTGATATTTTTCAGGTGCGACGGCGTATGCGCGCGATCAGCGGAAAACCCGCCGCAACAACTCGCTGGTGCGCGACGCCGGATTCTGCCGGATCCGTTTTTCCTGTTCCGCGATAACGTGAAACAGGCCGTCGACGGTTTCGCGGGTCACGTAGTCGTCGAGGTCGACATTGGTGGCGGAACCCTGGCCGCCACCGAGCAATGCAGCCATGCCGCTGCCGCCGGCCTTCTTGCTGAAGTCCTTGTATTTCTGGGTGACGCCCACCGATGCGGTCTGTTTCTCCACGATCGGCCGGAACGCTGCGTACAGCTGGTCCTCGCTGCTGCGGCGGAAGAAATCGGTGGCCGAGGTTTCGCCGCCGCGCACCAGGCCGATGGCGTCCTGCAGCGTCATCTGGCGTACCGCATCGGCGAGAATGCCCGCCGCGACCGGCACCGCTTTTTCCGCCGCGCGATTCATCGACAGCTCGAAGGCGTCTACCTTCCTGCCGGCGCCGAGCTGCCGCGCGAGGTCGGCGAGTCTGCGGACTTTCTCGGGCACAAAAATCTTCACCGCCTGATCGCGGAAAAAACCGTCTTCCTTGCCCAATTGCCGCACCGCGCGGTCCACGCCCTGCGCCAAGGCTTCCTTGATGCCGCGGCTGGCGTCGCCTTCGCTCAGGTTGCCGGTGCCGCTGCGGCTGCCGAGCAGGCGATCCTTGAGCTGATCTTCGAACGATTGCGCGCCCGCGTCGACGGCGGCCAGCGTGAGGCAAAGGGTGAGAGCGAACGCGGATCGGCGCATGGCGATCATATTCCCGGCGGCGGTGGCGTCGAGGATAACCTTCCCCGGCGCAAGCGCGCGCCCGCCGAGTGCGACGGGCGTCGAAGCACGCGATATCCGCGCAGGCGATGCGTAACGACGAAGCGGCTGCCGCCGCGCATCGCCCCGCACGCAGCGCGCCCGCGTGCGGCGGCACCGGCTGCGGCTGCAACTACCAGGAGTAGCTTGCGCCGACGACGAACTGCCGCGGATTGCCGAACAACAGGCCGCGGGTGCGGTCGACGATGTATTCGCGGCCGCCGAGATTCTTCGCGGTGACAAAAGCGCTCCAGCCGGCGACGCCGGGATCCCAGTTCAGGGTCGCGCTCCACACCGCATAGCCGTCGAGTTCGCCGAATTGGCCGTCGCCGTTGACCACCGGGTAGCGACGGTTCGCGAAGTCCGCATATTGGCGGCCCACGTGCTGCAGCTCCAGCGAGCCGTCCCACGCGCCCTTGACGTAACCGATGCGGAATGTCGAAGCGAGTTCGGGCGCGTACGGCAGACGGTTGCCGGCGACGCTGCCGTTGGCGGCGGCGCCCGTATCCACCCGGCGCAGCGCCGATGCCTGATCCGCGGTGGGCAGCCAGGTCAGGGCCACATTGGCGTAGACCCGGCCGTCGCGGACGGTCAATGCGTCGCGGTTGTAGCCCAGGGCCAGTTCGAAACCCGCATATCGGGTTTCGCCCTGCGCCAGCGGAGTGCTGCCGCCCGCGATCGAGCCGACCACGACCTGGTTGTCGAAGTCGGTGCTGAAGACGGCGGTTTGCACGTCGATCTCGTTCCAGCGCGCGCGCAGGCCGGCCTCCAGATTCAGGCTGCGCTCGGCATCGACCGCGGTGCTGGCGCCGTTGCCGGCGATCAGATCTTCCACCCGCGGCGGCGCGAAACCTTCGTGCGCCGAAGCATAGACCTCGGTCGTTTCGCCGAGCGTCCACGCCGCCGCCAAGCCCCAACTGGTATTGCGCACGCGATCCTCGCCCGATGCGCCGCCGGCCAGCCGGTTGGTGCGCGCGAAATCCACGCGTTCGTGGCGCAGGCTGGGCGTCAGCCGGATCGCGCCGAAGTCGAAGGTGGTAGTGGCGAAGGCCGACAGCGCCTCGGCGGTGCGCAGATTGTTCTCGACCAGCGCGCCGTCCTGCACCTGCGGGTTGGTGCCGTTGCGCTGGTAGCGGATCTGTTTTTCTCTGTGCCAGCGAATACCTATTTCGCTGCTGCCTTCAGTGCCGAACAACGTGCGTCCGAACGAGAAGCGGCTGTCCACGCCCCGGGTGTAGTAATTGCGCAGGCGGCCCTGGGTGGATGCGCAGGCATCCGGGTTCACCGCCAGGCCCCGGAAGCGCGCATCCCGGAACGCGGCGCCGCACTGGGTGTCGCCGGTGGTGCTGGATTGCCGCCACCAGTCGCGCTCGAAGCCGCTGTAATAGGCGGAGGTCAGCAGCTGCAGCCCGTCGGACGGCGTCCACGCGTGGCTCACCGAGAATGCGGTGCGCTCGATGTCGAAGCTGTCGTTGCCGAACGGATTGTATTCGGCGCCGAAGTTCGCGTATTCGGCGTCGGTGATCCCGGTGTAGCCGACCTGCGAGCGTTCCTGCAGCAGATTGGCGCGCAGCGCGATCGCATGCCGGTCGTTGAGCTGCTTCTGATATTTGGCGAACAGATCGCCCTGCTCCAGTCGGGTATTGTCGCGGGCGCCATCGCCGCGCTTGTAGCCGAAATCCACCAGCGCATCGTTGCCGCCCACGCTGGCGTGCACTGCGCCGTATCCGCGGGTGCCGGCGGACAGTTGCACGTGGCCGGAGAAATCTTCCGGCGGCGTCGGAGTGATGTAGTTGATCGCACCGTGGATCGTCTGCGGGCCGAAGCGGAGCAGGCCGGCGCCTTTTAGGACCTCGATCCGCTCGTAGCGCTGGATCGGCGCGTGGTAATAGCTGGCGTTGTCGCCGTAGGGCGCATACATCGCCGGCAGGCCATCCTCCAGCAGCAGCACCTTGGTTGAACGGGTGGGGTTGCTACCGCGGATGCCGATATTCGGGCGCAGGCCGAAGCCTTCCTCGTCGCGCACGGTGACGCCGGGCACCTTGCGCAACGCCTCGTTCATGGTCAGTGCGCGGCCGGAGACGATGACGCTCTGATCCAGCACTTCGGCGGTGCCCTCGGCGGTGCGGTTTTCGCGGCGATCGCCCACCACTTCGATAGTGGCCAGCGTGCCGTCGTCGACGTCTGCGCCAGCGCCGGTTTCGGCCCGGGCCGATTGGGGTGCAGCGACGAGGAGGGCGATGGTCAGACCGTAGGCGAGCGGGTGGGCACGAAGCATGATGGGATAACTCGGGAATGAGAACGATTATCATTATACGGATTGACGGCCCGTTCTTGCAATAGATTCTCATTCGCAATACTCGCGTGAGCCTCCGGTTTCGTCCATGCTCTGCGCCGTTCACGCCGGCCGCACTGCAGCGGGCAGGCCTCGGAGACGCGCATGAAGATTCTGGTGACGGGCGGCGGTGGATTCCTGGGCCACGCGCTCTGCAAAGGCCTGGTCGAACAGGGACACGAGGTCGCGAGTTACAACCGCGGTCATTACCACGCGCTGGAGCCGCTGGGCGTGCGCCAGATCCAGGGCGATCTGGCCAATCGCGATGCATTGGTCGCGGCCTGCGCGGGCATGGATGCAGTGTTCCATAACGCCGCCAAGGCGGGCGCCTGGGGCAGCGACGAGAGCTACCGTCTCGCGAACGTCGTTGGCACCGACAACGTACTGGCCGGCTGTCGTGCGCACGGAATCGGTCGACTGGTCTACACCTCCACGCCCAGCGTGACCCACCGCGCCACCCATCCGGTGGAAAGCGGCACCGCCGACACCGTGCCCTACGGCGAAGGCTTCAAGGCGCCGTACGCCGCCACCAAGACCATCGCCGAAAAAGCCGTGCTGGCCGCGAACGACGCGGACCTCGCCACCGTCGCGCTGCGGCCCAGGCTGATCTGGGGGCCAGGCGACCAGCAACTGCTGCCGCGGCTGGCGTCGCGGGCGAAAGCCGGCCGGCTGCGTTTCGTGGGCGGCGGCCACAACGTCATCGATACCACTTACATCGACAACGCCGCGCAGGCGCATTTCGACGCCTTCGCGCATCTGGCGCCGGGCGCGGCCTGTGCGGGGCGCGCGTATTTCATCAGCAACGGCGAGCCCAAACCTGTGCGCGAGATTGTCAACGCGCTGCTGCGCGCGGCGGGCGCGCCCACGGTGGAGAAAAGCCTGCCGTTCGGCGTGGCCTACGCCATCGGCGCCGCCTGCGAAATACTGTGGCCGCTGCTGCGGCTGAAGGACGAGCCGCCGCTGACGCGGTTCCTCGCCGAACAGCTCAGCACCACGCACTGGTATTCGATGGCGCCGGCGACGCGCGATTTCGATTACGTGCCGCGGGTGACGATCGAGGAAGGCCTGAAGCGTCTGGCGGCTTCCTATGCAGGCGCGGGCGAAGCCTGATCGCGTCGCTCCTTCCCCCGCCTAACGGGGGAAGGCCCGGGATGGGGGTATTTCCGGCGAACGGCGCCCCCACCCCAACCCTCCCCCGCATGCGGGAGGAGGGAACATCCACAGGGCCATCGAGCGCAACGCACGACCGGGGCGGACACTCGTCCGCCCGCTAGAATGCCCGCATGACTGCCTCCCCCTTCGATTGGAAACCGCTGGCCGGGCGCGCGCTGGAAGCGGCATTGAACCGCG
>JAYUUH010000034.1:0-6353 GCA_043754745.1 Lysobacter sp. | reverse complement strand
CGGTGATGCCGCTGCCGTTCTGGTAGCGGGTCTGCAACACGTCGAAGGCTTCGGCCATCGCCTTGTTGATGGCGACGAAATCAGTGCGGCCCTGCGAGCGCGCTTCGGAGATCGCAAACACGTCTTTTTCGGCTTTGGCCAGGATCTCGTCGCTGTCGCGGCCCTCGGGCACGAAAGCGTCGTTGACGATGCCGGTGCCGGCTTCGATCAGCTGACGCAGGATCGCCTTGTCGCGGACGATCTCGGCATAGGCGGTGATGTTCGCGGCCGAGGGCGTGGTGCTGGCCAGCTCGACCAGATAGGCACCGCCGGCGACCAGTTCCACCAGGCCCTGCGATTCGAACCATTCGCCCAGGGTCACCGCATCGTAAGGCCGGCTCTTCTCGGCCAGCTCGCGGATCGCGCGGTAGATCAACTGGTGGTCGCGACGGTAGAAATCCTGCTCGTTGAGACGGTCGGCGATCCGGTCGAAGGCGTCCGGTGCCAGCATCAGGCCGCCGATCACGGCCTGTTCGGCTTCGATCGACTGCGGCGGGATGCGCAGTTGTTCGACGCGGCTGTCGCTGAAGGTGTCGCGGCGCGGCTTGTCGGCGTAAGCATTGGGGCGGAAAGCCATCGGGATGCAGTGCTCCGGGGGACGTAGCGTCGGAAAGGTGGATCCAGGAAGCGCGCCGCGAGCGTTCGGATCCCGAAGGCCATCGTATGCGCCTCGCCTGTGGGCTCGCGACGGGACAAGCTGTGGATAAGTATGCTTTCTTACCCGTCCGCCGTCGCATCGACTGCGATTCGAATACACGGCCCCTATGAGGCGGGCGCCTGCAGGGTGGTGCGCTCTGTCGAGCAAACGGCTGCCTTGCGGCGCGCTGTGCCTTGTCAAACAAAACGGGCGCCTTTCGGCGCCCGTCCGTTCGAAACCTGGAAAATCCGCTTACGCGGCTTCCGGCTCGATGACGACCTTGATCGTCACTTCGACTTCGGCGTGCAGGTGGACCAGCACGTCGAACTCGCCGATGTGACGCAGGGCGCCTTCGCCCATGACCACTTCGGACTTGTTGACCTTGTGGCCGGCGGCGGTGAGCGCCTCGGCGATGTCGCGCGGACCGACCGAGCCGTACAGCTTGCCTTCGGTCGAGGCATTGGCCTTGATCGTGACGCGGACGCCGTCGAGCTGGCTGCGACGCGATTCCGCGCCGTCGGTCATCGCCTGGGCCTTGGCTTCGTATTCGGCGCGCTTGGCTTCGAACGTAGCGAGGTTGGCGGCGGTGGCCGGCACGGCCTTGCCCTGCGGCACGAGGTAGTTGCGGCCGTAGCCCGGCTTCACATCGACTTTGTCGCCGAGGTTGCCGAGGTTGACGACTTTCTGCAGAAGAATCAGTTGCATGGAATAACTCCGTATTCGTTAGCGGCGCTGTCGCGCCGCAACTGGCGGCTGTCCGAATGGACGGGAAAACGCTGTCGTTGAACTTGATCGCACAGCCAGCGATGGCCGGGCTGGGAGCGGAGCGGACAGGCACGAAAACCGGAGTTGGCTCGAGCCAATGAGGATTTGCGCACCAGGCCGACGACAACGCCCGGTCGAACTGGCGAAGCGATCAGACGTTGTGGTTGTCGGTGTACGGAATCAGCGCGAGGAAACGAGCGCGCTTGACGGCGGTCGCCAGCTGGCGCTGGTACTTCGACTTCGTGCCGGTGATGCGGCTCGGGACGATTTTGCCGTTCTCGGTGAGGTTCTGGCGCAGGGTGTTGAGATCCTTGTAGTCGATCTCGATCACGTTTTCGGCGGTGAACTTGCAGAACTTGCGGCGGCGGAAGAATTTGGACATGGCGGGCCTCCTCAGGCTTCGACTTCAGCGGTTTCGGGGGGCATCGTCGCTGTCGGCGATGCCGACGGCGCCATCATCGTCGCGACGGCGGCGATCACCCTTCTCGACCTTGTCCTTGTCGTCCTTGTTCTTCATGATCAGGGACTGCTCGGTGTCCGGGCCATCGCGCTTGATCACGAGGTGACGCAGGACGGCGTCGTTGAAGCGGAAGGTTTCGACCAGTTCGTTGAGAACAGCGAGATCGGTCTCGATGTTCATCATGACGTAATGGGCCTTGACCAGGTTCTGGATGGGATACGCGAGCTGGCGGCGGCCCCAATCTTCAAAACGGTGGATCGTGCCGTTGCCGGTTTCGACGAGCGACTTGTAGCGCTCGACCATCGCCGGCACCTGCTCGCTCTGGTCCGGATGGACCATGAAGACGATTTCGTAATGACGCATTGCGGTGTGTCCTTGTGGATATCGCAGACGGAATTGTCTGGCGAAAGCCCCCTCGGCGCCGGGTGGGCGATGGTAGGGCAAGGTCCCCTGCCGAGGCAGAAGAGCAGGAAAGTATGGCAGTTCAAGCACTTGGGCGCAAACCCGCAGGCGGCCTGTGTTCTGCGGCCGGCCTCCGGCAGATGTCGGCGGCGGTTGGATGCGGGATAGTGGCGGCCTTCCGATCCCGCCCTCCGAACCCAGACGGACCCGAACCATGCCCGGATTGATCCGCACCCCGCTCCGCCTCTCTCAATGCCGCCGTTGGCTGACACGATGCGTCGGATTCGCCCTTGCCGCCAGCGCCGGCATCGCCGTCTCGGCATCGCCCGGGACGTCGGCTACCGAGACCCGGACTGCGGCTGCCCTGCCCGCCCAGCTCGCGGACTTCGATGCCTACGTCGAACGCGTGCGCGAGACCTTCGAGGTGCCGGGCATCGCGGTGGCGGTGGTCAAGGACGGCGAGATCGTGTTCGAGCGCGGTTATGGCGACCGCGAACTCGTCGACGGAGCGCCCGGCAAAGCCCCGGTCGACGCCCACACCCTGTTTGCCATCGCCTCCAATACCAAGGCCTTTACCGCGACCGCGCTGAACCTGCTGGCCGAAGAAGGCAAATTGAAGCTGGACGACCGGGTGATCGACCACCTGCCGTGGTTCCAGATGTCCGACCCCTATGTCACCCGCGAAATGCGGATCCGCGACCTGCTGGCCCATCGCAGCGGCCTGGGATTGGGCGCGGGCGACCTGCTGTACTGGCCGACGACGACCTACACAGGCGAAGAAGTCGCCCGGCGCCTGCGCCACGTACCGCTGAGCGGCTCGTTCCGCGACCGTTACGCCTACGACAACATTCTGTATGGCGTGGCGCAACTGGTGGTGGAACAGGTCAGCGGACAGTCGTTCGAGGCGTTCCTGCGCACCCGGATCTTCGTACCGCACGGCATGGACGAAACCCGCTACAACAGCGACGCGTTGAAGTCCGGCGACCGCAATGTCGCCACCGGCTACGCGCTGGCCGACTTCAAGGATCTGCAGCCTGCGCCGCGACTGACGTGGCACAACGCCGCCGGCGCCGGCGGCCTCTACGCCAGCGCCCACGACATGGCTAAATGGATGCGCCTGCAGCTGGCCGGCGGCGTCTATCGCGATGCCGGCGGCGTCGAACAGCGGATGTTCTCGGAAAAGACCCAGCAGCAGATGTGGTCGGCGATCACCCCGCTCCCGGTGTCGCAGCCGTCGGCACCGGAACTGTTGCCGGCGAAACCGAACTTCGTCGCCTACGGCCAGGGCTGGATGTTGTCCGATTACCGAGGTCGCAAGCTGGTCTGGCACACCGGCGGCTGGCCGGGCATGGTGTCGCGGTTGACCCTGGTGCCGGAGCACAGGCTCGGTGTGGTGGTGCTGACCAACGCCGAACTGGGCGGCGCGTTCAATGCCATCACCCTGCGCGCGCTGGACGCGTATCTCGACGCGCCGAAGACCGACTGGAACGCCGCCTACGGCGCGGCGCTGGCGAAATCTCGGAAAAGCGCCGACGACAGCTGGGCCAGGCACGAAGCGGCGCGGGCCAGGGATTCGAAGCCCTCACTCGCGCCGACGGATTACGCCGGAACCTATCGCGACCCGTGGTACGGCGACGTGTCGATCGCCCAGGAAGGCGGCAAGCTGCGGATGAAGTTCTCGCGCACGCCGTCGCTGGTCGGCACCCTGAGCCACTGGCAGCACGACACTTTCATCGTCCGCTGGGACGAGCGCTGGCTCAATGCCGATGCGTTCGTGAATTTCGCGCTGGACGCCGACGGCAAGGTCCGCGAAGCCGGGATGCAGGCGATTTCGCCGAACACCGACTTCAGCTTCGATTTCCATGACCTGGTGTTGAAGCCGGTACGGTGATTTTGCAGAGCGGGCCTCAGCCCGGCCCACGCAACGCTTGATCAGCGACGACGCTTGCGCCGTGCCTACGGCTGGCAGAAGCGAAACGATGGCGTTTTCGACGCAGCGGCCTGAAGGCCGCTCTACACAAGCGCGGGTTCAGCGCCGCGCCGCGATCCATGCGTCGATATGCCGCTCCAGCGTTTCCAGCGGCACCGAGCCGGTTTCCAGCACCGCGTCGTTGAAATCGCGCAGATCGAACTTGTCGCCCAGCGCCTGCTTCGCGCGGGCGCGCAGCTCGGAAATCTTCAGCTGGCCGATCTTGTAGGCCAGCGCCTGTCCCGGCGTCCCGATGTAACGGTCGATTTCGTTGACGATGTCCTGGTCGGTCTTCGGCGCGTTGTCCTTGAAATAAGCGATGGCCCGGTCGCGGCTCCAGCCCTTGGCATGCATGCCGGTATCGACCACCAGGCGCACCGCGCGCCACATTTCGTAGGCCAGCTGGCCCATGCGGTCGTACGGGTCGTCGTAGAGGCCCATGTCGTAGCCGAGCTGTTCGGCGTACAGGCCCCAGCCTTCGCCGTAGGCAACGAAATACGCGGTGCGCCGGAACATCGGCGCGTCCGGCAGTTCCAGGCCGCGGGCGAACTGGAAATGGTGCCCGGGCACCGCCTCGTGCAGCGACAGCGGCATCATTTCCCAGATCGGCCGCATGTCCGGCTTGTAGAGATTGACGTAGTAGAAACCGGCGCGGCTGCCGTCGCTGGCGCCCTGCTGGTAATACGCGGTGGTGGTGTCGGGCGCGATGTTGTCGGGGATCGGGCGCACGCCGTAGGGCTGGCGCGGGATGATCCGGAACACTTTCACCAGTTCGGGATCGATCCGCTTGGAGATCGCGCGGTAATGGGCGAGCAGCGCCTCGGGGGTTTTTTCGAAGAATCGCGGATCGGTGCGCATGAAGGCGAAGAAGTCGTCCAGGCTGCCCTGGAAGCCGACCTCGGCCTTGATCTTCTCCATTTCGGCGCGGATCCGCGCCACTTCCTTCACGCCGGTAGCGTGGATGGCGTCGGCGCTCAGGCCGGTGGTGGTGTAGTAGCCGGCGAGGAAATCGTAATAGGCCTTTCCGTTCGGCAGATCGGCCACCGCGATACCGGTACGGGTCTTCGGCAGGTAGCTGTCGTTGAAATAGGTCTGCAGCTTGCGGTACGCCGGCACGATCCGTTCGGCGATAACCTCGCGGGCTTCGGCCTGCAGCGCCGCGCGTTCGGACTCGGGCACGCCAGCAGCGAATTTCGCGAACGGCCGGTAGAACGGACTGGCGGCAGGGTCCTCGACGATCTGCGCGGCGATCTGCGCCGGCACCCGCTGCATCAGCACCCGCGGCGGCACATTGCCGGCCTTCACGCCTTCGCGCATCAGGGCGATGGTCTGGTCGATACCCTTGGGCAGGGCGCGCATCCGCGCCAGCCAATCGCGGTAGTCGCGGGTCTCGTTGAACGCCAGACCTTCGACCAGTCCGTCGGCGGTCTGCACCCCGCCCTGATGGCCCATCGGCTGCAGATATTCGCGGAACGCCTGCCGCTGCACGGACTTTTCCTGCAGCCACAGAGAGGTGTCGTAGTTCAGCTGGTCGGGCGGGCTGAGCTTGCTGCGGTCGAAGCGCTTCAGCCGGGCCAGCGCCTCGCGGTCGGCCGATTCGCTGGCGGCGATGGCTTCGAGGCTGTAGTCGGACCAGCGGTCGTTGAAACGTTTGTCGCCCTCAAACGAGGCCGATTCCGGGTTTTCGCGCAGCCCACGCTCCCATTCTTCGGCGAAGAACGCGTGCAGGCGTTGGCCTTCATCAGCAGCCTGGGCGTGCGCGAGGCCGGCTACCAACGAGACAACAAGCAACAGGGTCGCGTAGGCGGTCCAGCGAGGATAAGGACGGGACATGAGCTACTCCGGCACGGGCGATCTTCCGAGTCTACCGCCGGGGAGGGACGGGCCACACAAAACCAAAGTCACAAACGCGAGTTGCAACGTCGACGGAAAGGGAGAAGAATACAAGCGAGAATAGTAAGTAATTGAAATATATGACAATTTGTCACCCATCCCAAAGCTCGCTGACGCTCAGAAACCACCCTCGAACTGGAGCAAACCGATGACCCAAGAACGCGTGATTGACACGATCGAGAGTGATG
>JAYUUH010000033.1:0-6374 GCA_043754745.1 Lysobacter sp. | reverse complement strand
GATCTCGCGCTGCTGTAACTGCGCTTCCACCAGCAGCGCGCCGATCAGGAACACCGCGATGCCGCCGTGCGCCAGCACCATGCCGCACATCTCGGCGGTCAATGCGCTTCGATGGGTGCGCAATCGCTGCCATACGAAGCGCGCGGTGCCCAACGCGATCCAGACCGAACCGGCGACGCCGGCTGCGGTTTTCCATGGCCCGTTCGGCGCCTGGAAATAAGCGATGCCGCCGGCGACCAGCGCAAGCGCCGCCCATGGCAGCAGCATGCGCAGCGGGCGGGCAAAGTCGTCGCGCTGCCAGCGGATCAGCGGGCCCAGCGGCAGCAGCAGCACGATCGGCGCCATCAATACGATAAACAGCAGCGAGAAGTACGGCGGCCCGACCGAGATCTTGCCGAGTTCCAGCGCGTCGGCCAGCAGCGGATAGAGCGTGCCGATCAGCACCATCGCGCAGGCGGCGGTGAGAAAGACGTTGTTCATCAGCAGCAGGGCTTCGCGCGATGCGCCGGTGAAAGGTTTGCCGCCATCGATGTTGGGCGCGCGCATCGCGTACAGCAGCAGCGATGCGCCGACGACCAGGCCGAGGAAGATCAGGATGAACAGGCCGCGGCCGGGATCGGACGCGAACGCATGCACGCTGGTGAGTACGCCCGAGCGCACCAGGAAGGTGCCGAGCAGCGAGAGCGAGAACACCGCGATCGCCAGCAGCAGGGTCCAGCTGCGGAAACTGCCGCGCTTTTCGGTGATCGCCTGCGAATGCAGCAGCGCCGCGCCGGCCAGCCACGGCATGAAGCTGGCGTTTTCGACCGGATCCCAGAACCACCAGCCGCCCCAGCCCAGTTCGTAGTACGCCCACCAGCTGCCCAGCGCGATGCCGATGGTCAGGAATCCCCAGGCGACATTGGTCCACGGCCGCGTCCAGCGCAGCCAGCGCGCGACTTCTTCCGGCCGCGAGGCGTTGCGGTCGAGCAGCGCGGCGATCGCGAACGCGAACGGCACCGCGAAACCGACGTAGCCCATATAGAGCATCGGCGGATGCACGATCAGGCCGAAATCCTGCAGCAGCGGGTTGAGGTCGCGCCCTTCGGCGGCCGCCGGCAGGACGCGTTCGAACGGATTACTGGTGAAGATCAGGAACGCGAGGAAGCCGAGACTGACGATGCCCATCACCCCGAGCACGCGCGCGACGACCTGTTCGGGCAACGATTTCGAGAACGCCGCAACCGCCGCGGTCCACGCCGCGAGGATCAGCGCCCACAGCAGGAGCGAACCTTCGTGCGCGCCCCACACCGCCGAATAGCGGTACAGCATCGGCAGCAGCGAATTGGAGTTGGTGGCGACGTAACGCACCGAAAAATCCTGCGCCACGAATGCCCAGGTCAGGATCGCGAACGCCACGCCCACCAGCGCCAACTGCGCCCAGGCCGCCGGGCGCGCGATCGCCATCCACGGCGCCAGCCCGCGCTGCGCGCCGATCAGGGGCAAGGTGGACAGCAGCAGCGAGATCAGCAGCGCCAGGATCAGGGCGATCTGGCCGAATTCGGGGAGCAGGTGCATGCGCGGTCAGCGTTCCGGCGGCCGGGCGGCGGCCGGCTTCGTCGGATCGGCCACGTTGTGCTTCTTGTGCGCGAGGCCCATCTTGTCGGCGACTTCCTTCGGCACATAGGTTTCGTCGTGCTTGGCGAGCACCTGTTCGGCGACGAACACCTGTCCTTCCATGCGGCCAGTGGCCACCACCGCCTGCTTCTCGCGGAACAGGTCGGGGAGAATGCCGGTGTAGCGCACCACCATTTCGGCGTCGCCGTCGGTCACCCTGAAGCGCGCTTCCATCGAACCGTCGTCGCGCTGGAACGAATTCGCCGAGACCATGCCGCCGAGGCGGAACACCGCATCGCCGGCCGCGACCTTTGCGCCCGCATCGCCGGACAGGATTTCGCTGGGCGTGTAGAGATAGGCGACGTTGCGCTGCAGCGCCAGCGTCACCAGCGAAGTGGCGGCCGCGGCGGCGACCAGCAGCGCCAGCACCCGCCACAGGCGGCGTTTGCGGGTGGGATTCATCGTTGCAGCTCCGTGGGAAGGGGCGCTTCCTTGGCGGCAGCGCGTTTCGAGCGCAGGGAAACAGTCCGCAGGGTACGCCGGATGCGCACCAGCGGCGCGATGGCATCCCACAGCAGCACCACGACGAACACCGCGTAGGCGGCGGCGACGTAGCCGGCGTAGGTCATCGAGGTGTCGTTCATCGCGCGCGCTCCGCTGCGGTATCGATCCCGGCGCGCTGGCGCACCCAGTCCTTGCCGGCTTCGCGCTCCAGATTGTCGGCGCGGGCGCGCAGCAGCAGCGAACCGATGAACCACAGTTTGGTGCCGATCACCATGCCGACCAGCGGCGGCAGCATGCTCGGATCCATGCTCGATTCGCCGAACACGCGGATGGTCTGGCCCTGGTGCAGCGAGTTCCACCATTCCACCGAATAGCGGATCACCGGCAGCAGGGCGACGCCGACGATGGCCAGCAGCCCGGCGGCGCGCGCGGCGTTGCGGCGGTCGTCGATGGCCTGGTATAAACCGATCACCCCCAGGTACAGGAATAGCAACACCAGTTCGCTGGTCAGCCGCGGATCCCATTCCCACCAGGTGCCCCACATTGGCTTGCCCCAGATCGAACCGGTGGCGAGGGTGATGACGGTGAAGGCGGCGCCGATGGGCGCGCAGGCCATCGCCAGAATTTCGCAGAGCTTGATCCGCCAGATCAGCGCGATCGCCGCGTAGAACGCCATCAGCGCGAATACGAACATGCTCATCCATGCCGACGGCACGTGGATGTAGAGGATGCGGAAGCTGTCGCCCTGCTGGTAATCGGCCGGCACCACGAACAGCCCCTGCCACCCGGCCCACAGCATCGCCAGCACACCCAAGCCGAAGCTCCACGGCGCCCAACGCGCGGCGAAACGGTCGAAATACGGCGGCGACCCGAGTTGATGGAACCAGCGGATGACAGGGTTCATGCGACAGGGGGCGTGCGACGGAGATTCATGGGTGGAAGGATGGCTCGGTGAGGTTGCGGCGGAAGTTGTGGAGGCGGGAAGTCGCAATTATCGGGAATTTTGCGGCGCGGTCATCGACGTGCATCAATCTGGGGAAGGTCTGAATAATTCACCGCCGTCGTCCCGGCGAAAGCCGGGATCCAGCCTTATCAGTGACTTGCACAGGAGCTGGGCCCCGGCTTGACCAGACATTCGCCTGTTGAAAGCTGCAGGGGTGACGAGTTGTTCAGACCTTCCTCAATTGACCGCGATCCGGATCGCCGCCGCCGCGGTCAGCGGCGCCAGCACCATCGCCACGATCAGGCCCGCGGCCAGCAGCAGCAGCGCGCCGACCGGATCCAGACCCTGCGCGCTGGCGGCGACGCTGCCGGCGCCGAACACCAGCACCGGTACGTACAGCGGCAGTGCGAGCAGTCCGATAAGGATACCGGAGCGGCGCATGCCTACGGTCAGCGCCGCGACGACAGCGCCGATCAGGCTCAGCAGCGGCGTGCCCAGCGCCAGCCCGGTCATCAGCACCGGCAACTGCGCGCGCGGCAGGTGCATGAGTTCGGCCAGAAAAGGGGTTGCCAGCAGCAGTGGCCACGCGGTGGTGGCCCAGTGCATGAAGGTGCGTACCGCGACCAGCCATGCTAGCGGCACCGGCGCCAGCATCCATTGCTCCAGCGAGCCGTCTTCGGCGTCGCCGCGGAACAGGGTGTCCAGTGCCAGCAGTCCGGCCAACAGCGCCGCGACCCACAGCACGCCGGCGGCGACCCGCGCCTGCAGCGCGGGGTCGTTGCCCAGCGCCAGCGCGAACAGCACCACGACGATGAGCGCGAACAGCGCGGGCTGCAGCGCGTCGCCGCGACGGCGCCACAGCAGTCGCAGGTCGCGGGCGAGCAGTGCGCGGGCGGCCTGCCACAGCGACGGGGCGTTGCCGGCGACGTTCATGCGTGGCGAATGTTGCGGCAGCGGCGCGGTCATGCCGCCTTCTCCAGCATCAATTCGCGGGTGCGCACCGGCGGCGCGGCGTAGGCGCCGTGGGTGGTGACCAGCGCGGCGCCGCCTTCGCGCAGGTGCGCCTGGACCATGCGATTGACCAGCTCGATGCCGTCGAGGTCGAGATTGGCGTAGGGCTCGTCCAGCAGCCAGACCGGTGCCGGCGACAGCCAAATGCGCGCCAGCGACAGTCGTTTCTTCTGCCCAGCCGAAAGCTGGCGGGCGAGGGCGTCCTGATACCCGTCCAGACCGACGATCCGCATCGCGGCATCGGGCGACTGGCCGCGGCGGCGGCCCTGCAGGCCGCAGAGGAATTCCAGGTTCTCCAGCGCGCCCAGGTCGGACTTCAGCGCCGGCAGGTGGCCCAGATAGGCGAGGGCGCGGGTCCGCGCCGGCGCGTCGGTGCCGTGGCCGTCGATCTCGATCTGCCCGGCCTCCGGCCGCAGCAGCCCGGCCAGTACCCGCAGCAGCGTGGTCTTGCCGGCGCCATTGTCGCCGCGGATCAGCAGCGCTTCGCCGGCATCGACGGCGAAATCGAGCGGACCGAACACCGGCTCATCGTTGCGCGCGAAGCGGAGGCCGTGGGCCGCGAGCAGCGGAGGCGCTGAAGCATAGGGGTCACTCATCGCGGGCGGGTCATCGCAGGCGGGTCTTGGGCCGGATTGGGGCTGCGTTCCAGCCGGAAGCGATGATTTTACGGGCTGGGCGGCGGCTTTGCCTGTGCGCCATCGCCAATCCCGTCGTCGCCGACCCAGTCGATGTATGCGTGTTCGGCCACCGCCTGCGGCCGCCGTGCCCGCATCCGCAGGCGTACCGGTTGGCCGCGCGGCCAGAGCAGGCTGCCGATCTGGCCGAATTCCCGGGTCAATGCGTCGAAGGTCGCCTCGTCCGGATCGATCACCAGCCAGTTGTAGGCTTTCCAGATCCGGCTGTGGGCCGCTACGAAGGCCGGTCGATGGGCCAGCCCCAGGCGGGTCAGCGCTTGCTGGAGAGCCTCGTCGCCGCTGCGGTTGTCGGTGTCCGCACGGATGATCTGCCCGGGATTGGCGGCGGCGGTCATGCCGAAGCGCAGTGCTCCGGGGAAGGCGGCGTCGAGCTCGGGGGCGGGTTCGCCGATGCGGATCGACGACCACTGGCCATCCAGCTCCCATTTGTAGTCCGCGCCCAGGAACATCGCGGGCAGCGCTGCGATATGGGGCTCGGGAAAGTCCTCGGCCGTATCAGGAAGAGTCGAATCGTTCGCCAATGCGTTCACCAGGGGCTATTTAGGGAGCGATGAGATGGTAGGGCCGGCATCCGGGCTCCGGCATCGATGCCAGCGGCGCGCCAAGCTTCCGTTCAGTCTTTCAGCCAGTCCACGTCACGATGGCCCTGGTATGCACCCGGGCGCATCGCGTCCACGCGCATCCGCACCAGCCCGTGCGCCGGCCAGTAGAGTGCGGCCAACTGCCCATGGCGGCGCGAAAGCTCGTCGAAGCCATCCACTGGCATGTCCACCACCAGCCAGCCGGGTTCGCGCCAGGACCGGTTCGCGGCGGAAGAGAATGCGGGCCGGAACCCGCAGCCGTTGGCCAGCAGGGCCGCATGCAGCGCATCGTCCGCGCTGCGGTTGACCGGTTCGGGACGCGGGACGGAATGCGGATTCCATGCCGACAACAGTCCGAAGTGCCGGGCTTGGGGGTAGCGCTGTCGCAATTCGGGGGCGTCGTCGCCAATGCGGAGGTTCAGCCATTCGCCGTCGTTCTCCCAGCGATATTCCGCGGCGAGATAGGCGCGCACCAGTTTGGCGATTCTCGCCTGGCCGACGCGGGGAAGTGATGATTGCATGCGACAAGGTTTAACCCGGACGCGCCGCCCCGTAAACTCTGGCGCCTGCCGAAGCGGATGTGCTAGCTGTCGCACGCCGCGTCGTCCTGCTCCGAGTGTTCCGCTCCGGATTCGCCGCTTCGACATTTCCGCTCCACATCACATCAACGGACTCGACATGCCGCAGACCAAGTTGCCCAAAGTGGGCACCACCATCTTTACCGTGATGTCGCAGCTCGCCGCCGAACACGGCGCGATCAATCTCGGACAGGGCTTCCCGGATTTCCCGGCGCCCGCGCGGCTGGTCGACGAACTCGACAAAGCCATGCGCGCCGGCCACAACCAGTACTCGATGATGACCGGCATCCCGGCGCTGCGCCGCGCCATCGCCGACAAGACCGCGCGCGTCTACGGCGTGTCGCCCGATGCCGACAGCGAGGTCACGGTCACCAGCGGCGCCACCGAGGCGATCTTCAACGCCATCCATGCGGTGGTGCGCGCGGGCGAGGAGGTCATCGTCCTCGACCCTTGCTACGACTGCTAC